>JBBQCU010000160.1:0-7614 GCA_038319065.1 Methylococcales bacterium | reverse complement strand
AGCCGCTGGAATTATTGGTGCACTCCAAAATCATCGAATTCCTTAGTGAGCAGAATAAATCATTAATTTCAATGCTGGAAATTCATGACACCATCAAGTCCACTAACAGTTATCTAGTGGAACAATCTCAAAATAATGCACCCTCAGGTTATATTTGTTTTGCTGAACATCAAACGGCGGGTAAAGGCAGGCGAGGGCGGCAATGGGTCTCACCCTACGGCAGCAATATTTATGTGTCGCTACTCTGGCGGTTTCAGCAAGGCGGCATTGCCGGTACGGCGGGATTAAGTCTGGCAATTGGCGTTGCTATCATCAGGGCTTTAAAACAGCATAATATCCATGATGTTGGTTTAAAGTGGCCTAATGATATTTACAGCCAAGGTAAAAAATTAGGCGGCATACTGATCGAAGTTTCAGGTGAGGCCGATGGCCCTTGCGCTGCTGTTATTGGCTTGGGATTAAATCTGTTTTTACCTGAAACTCAAGCGCAAAACATAACTCAAGCTTGGACTGATCTGACTAAAGTTATCGGCAAAAATACGTTAATGAGAAACAGACTGGCTGGAATCGTATTGGATCATATGTTCTCAATTATTAACGAGTTTGAAACGGCAGGCATTAAAACCTACCTGGATGAGTGGCGTAGCTACGACTGTCTGAAAGGTCAACTGGCAACCCTGTTTATCGGGCAGCAACAAGTCGAAGGTGTCGTCGAAGGCATAGATGATAATGGTCTGTTATTGATTAAACGGTCTGATGGTTCTATTCAGGCCTTTGCTTCGGGTGAAGTCAGTTTTAACGCTTCAATATGATAAGTTTACTGGTTGATATCGGGAATACCCGGCTCAAATGGGCTATTTTGCAAAATGGCGAGTTTATTACAGGCCATGCGCTGATTAATCAGCAAATTACCCAGCATGATCTTGTCGAAACCTGGAAAATGCCCATACCGCCTGAATGCATCGCTATCGCTTGCGTTAGCTCAACTCCCTTGCTGGAATTGGTGCGGGCAGCAGTTGTTGAGCTTTGGCCAGCTACTAAGATTATTCAGGTAAAATCGGAGTCTCACGCATTCGGTGTCTATAACGCGTATCAACAGCCGGAAAAACTGGGGGTTGATCGCTGGTTAGCATTAGTTGCTGTTCGAAATCTTTATCAACTGCCTGCCTGTATAGTTGATTGCGGTACAGCCATTACCGTTGATTTGATCGATGCTGATGGCAAACACCAAGGCGGACTGATCAGCCCCGGTTTAACATTGATGAAAAAATCTTTGGCAGCAGGAACTGAGGCGCTTCAATTTCATGAAACCAACTATGACTTCGGGCCCGCAAACTTCACGGAAGCCGCTATCTTCAGCGGTACCTTAGCTGCTGCTGCCGGCTTGATAGAGCATGTTTTAACCAAACAATCGAAGGCTATATTCGACCCGTACACAGATTGCGGCTTTTGTCCCCCTCTCACTTTGGGAGAGGGTTGGGGTGAGGGTTTTCACAAAAAAGAAAATTATGACCGTCCGCAGTATATGCATCTGATTTTAACAGGCGGTGATGCCGAAATTATCGCTGCTCAGCTAGCAGTCAAGCGGATTGTTGACCCTGATTTGGTGTTGCGTGGCTTAGCCATAGTTCTTGAGGCTCAGGCATGAAGATGCTGTTTTTTCTGGTGGTCATTGCAAACGTTGCGCTTTTTATGTGGGAATATAAAACAGGTGCTTTTGCTCCTGTTACTGGAATTACAGAACAAAATGCAGATTCGGATCAAGAACAGATTCTGCTGGTAAGCGAGTTAAAAAATGTCCCGAAAGTTTTAACCCCCGAACCTGTTTCAGAGCCGTCCCCAGTTGAAAATACTGTAATCGATGAAGTTGGTAAGCCGGCTTTGTTACCCGAACCATCACCAGGAATAACAGGAAACATGGATAAACCGGCTTCAGAAAAATCAGCAGCGACGGATTCAACCATAACCAATGCCAATAAAATGACAGAGCGTTGTTACGAAACCGGGCCTTTTGCTAGTCAAAAGGACTTTCAGGTTTGGGTTAACCGGCTAAAAGATATTAACAGCGAAATTAAACCGATAAACCGGGACGACCAGATACCTAGTCATTACATGGTTTATTACCCTGCCGGAGAAATCGGGTTGGAGTCTGAAGCCAATATCAAAATGCTCAAAGATCAAGGCATAAAGGATCTTTGGCTACTCACGGGTGAGGATAAAGGCAAAATTTCGCTGGGTTTGTTTGTTAAGGAAGAAAGCGCGTTGGTTATGAAAAATGAACTGCTTGTTAAAGGCATTAATGCCGAAGTTAAAGCCAAATATAAAACCAAATCGCAAAAATACGCACTGATTAAGGGTGATGACAAACTCATGGAACGCCTGAATGCTTTGAAAAAAACATATCCTGAATTGCCGGTAAAGCCAATCACGGATGCAATTCAAGGTTGTTGGTAAGGAACGGGCACGAAATAACTTGAACATCTTACTCCCTCTCACTCCGGGAGAGGGCACGGGAGAGGGGATATAAAAATCAAGTTATTTCGTGCACGTTCCTAAGTAGACATAAAAAACGGAAAAGTTTTGAGTTTACTCCGGTGTTTTGTTTTTTCAATAACCCCGATATCTCATTTGTCTTGGCCCAGATCATTTAGTCGTTCCTGTAACCAGGCATCGATAAGATCCAGAATTTGTCCCCGCAACGGCATGGCGGAAAAAAGTTGCTCATGATATTGATTGTCGGCCAGCAAAACCACGAGGTTAGAGTCATTTTTATACCGTGTTGCAGCTGCGAAATCGGTGTTTCCCCAGGCAGGTGTGATGGGATCTTTTTCCGAATAAATCAGTAAATAGGGAAAATTGAATTGCTTCATGCGGCTTCGAAAATCGATGATCTCCTTTTCAACGGCAAGCACATAACGCAGGACTGAACGTTTGATCATGTATTTGTCGTTGGCGCGGCGAATTTTTTCTTCTTCCGAATCAGTCAGATAATCATTAACCCAAGGCGGTGTGGTGGGTGAAAAAACTTGTCGTAAGCCAGGCAACGACAGCATTTCGATGATGCCGTCTTGAACCGGCACGCTGATCAGGGCGGCGAATTGATTAAACAGCATGATTGGGATAGGCTCGTCATGGGGATTTAAAAAGTTTTCGTGAGTTTTGAAAGTGAAGTGTACAAACGGGTTTTCAAACCAGCCGCACCAGCCCGGAACTTCAGTGACTGAAAATGCGGGGCCGCTAAAAATGACGCCTTTTATCCTGGCCGTTAACGGCTCCTGTTTTGCTTGCAGCAGATAGCTTGAAGTAACCAGCGAACCGAGACTGTGTGACAAGATAAAGATGGGCAATGGCGCATGATCCGAAGGCTTGTAGCAACGCGAGGATAAATAAGTCAAGGCAAGCTTCAGGTCTTCACGCATTGGCTGCAAATCGCCAAGTTGCACCTGTTCAATAAATGCATCATCGACATCATACCCGGCCGCGCCGTTAACAATACTTTCATGAGCCTTTGCCAGCATCGGATTACTCATGCCGTGAGCGGTCAAGTCTATACCGGCGACAATATACCGATCGGCAAAATGCCGCGCGATATCCCCATATCGGCCGGTATGTTCGTTCATACCGTGTACGATCAGCAAGCACCCCTTGATTGAATCGGCCGATTTGGGAGAAAGCAGTTGCATACTCCGGTGCGCATCGCTGCCCGGCACTTTCAGGGAAACGGCCTCACCCCAGAAAGGATACCGGGCCGTTACCGTTTGCCGGGGAGAGCAACCGATGCACAACACCAACAATAATGAGCAGATAAACCTAAAAAAATCAATTGGGCCGTGCCTTGAGCCGTTCGTGCTGAGCCTGTCGAAGCATGAACGGCTCAAGGCACCTCACCCATTATGTGGCTTCCAAAACCCCGCACACCCTTCGACAAGCTCAGGGCGAACGGGGTTTTGGAAGGCCCAACTGATTTTTTTAGGATAAATCGATATGTAATCATAAGGCCCAATAGTTTTTTTACCAGCGTCAATCAGTTCCTATTAATGTGGCATGATCGATAGTGTGTCCAATCATCTCCATCTCGAGCTGAGGCTTACCCATGCTCAATTAATGATATACGGGTTAGTTCCAAATAATCAAAACCGTCGTTCGATTTCCTTCCCCCAAATCCAGGGTATGAATAGCATCATGAACATGCTCTCTCAGCAGTAAAGCCAAGTGACCCGGCAAATGTGCATCGACAAGAAAAATCATGCCGCCAACATTTCGATACGCTTGATCTGAACTATGAGGGACGCAAAATACAAGGCAGCCAAAATATCCTCTTGTTCAATATCCTCATAGTCTTTAAGGATATCTTCCACGCTCATCCCGGAACTCAACCATTCCAGAACGGTTTCAACAGGATTGCGCAAGCCTCGGATACAGGGCTTGCTGTGGCAAATTTCAGGATCGGTCGTTATGCGTTCAGACAATGATTTTTTCATATAAAGCGATTTCCTCGACTAACCATTGCAATAAATATAATTTTTTGGTGTGAGAAAGTGCTTTAAGCTGATGACTTATGAATGCAATTGACATGATGAGTTATCCTTAAATCTGTGGTGGACATCTGCAAGCATATTCGTTCCAGGCCGCTTATTCAAGTTCTGCTGTAAACCGGGTATCGCTTAAAAAACTTTCTTGCAAAATGTTCCATGAAATCTTCCGGTAATTGATCAAAATCCGGCATTATTTCCACCGCTAATAACACAAAGTTTTTTCTGTTGTAGCTCCATTGATATTGTTCTCACGAAGATCATCTAAACGATACAGATTTGACTTATGGAGTTGGATTTCCTATTGTTGGGCTAAACTCGCCGTACTAAATGGTACTTTAGCAGCTTTACCGTATTTTCATCTCATATCCTTTACCCATAGCCATGTCTGAAGAAGCACTGAAACGTATTGCCGAAAATAAAAAAACGAAAAACGTGGCGTTGGATTTGTCCGATTGTGGTTTTATCACCTTGCCGTCTGAGCTATCGGTTTGTGTGTGGTTGACAGAGTTAAAATTGTTCTGGAATTATGAATTGGATGATTTGTCACCCCTGGCGGCCTTGGTCAACTTGCAAACACTTAGATGCTCCGACACGCTCGTCGCCGATTTGTCACCTATTTTCTCATTAATTCAGCAAGATATCCCCGTAATTTGGGAAAGGGATTTTTCCGAAAGTAAATTTGTTCACGTCGAATTCTGTCCCCTAATCTGTCCACCCGTCGAAATCGCCCGTGACTCCCCGCAGGCCATGCGCGATTATTTTGAAGAACTCGGTGAAGACGGACGCCGCCTCAACGAAGTCAAAGTTATCTTCCTCGGTGAAGCCTCGGCAGGCAAAACCTCACTCGTGAAAAGGCTTATGAATGAGCCGTTCGACAAAAAGGAAAGCCAGACACACGGCATCCGCATTCGCAATGTGCCGTTTACGATGAACGACGGCGAAATAGTCACGGCGCACCTTTGGGACTTTGGCGGCCAGGAGGTGATGCACGCCACCCATCAGTTCTTCCTTTCGCAACGCAGCGTCTACGTTCTGCTGCTCAACAGCCGCAACGACGACCAGGCCGAAAAATGGCTCAAACATGCCGACAGTTTCGGCGGCCGCTCGCCTGTGTTGGTCGTGTTAAACAAGATCGATGAAAACCCCTCTTTCGAGGTGGAGCGCAAAAGCCTGCAAGAAAAATATGCGCAAATCCGGGCGTTTTTCCGGCTGTCCTGCGCGGAAGAAAACAACCAGGGTTTTGCCGGATTCCGGGAAGCAATGCGCCGCGAAATCGACCGCTCGGATACCCGCCGCACGCCCTTCCCAGCGCATTGGCTGGAAGTGAAGGAACATTTTTCCACTATGCAGGCGGATTATGTCGAATCGGCGGAATACCGGCGGGTTTGTGATGTACACGGGGTAACGCGACCGCTCAGTCAGTCAGGATGTATTGCTGCAATTTCTGCACGATCTCGGTGTGGTCATCAATTTCCGCAACCTCCAATATTTTGATACCCAAATCCTCAATCCGCTGTGGCTAACCAACGGCGTTTATCGCATCATCAACTCGGCCTTGGTTGCAAACAGCGGCGGTCTGCTCCGGGAAGCCGACTTCGATGCCGTCATCAACGACCCGCGCTATCAAAAAAGCGAAACGAGCGAAAAGCAGTTCAGTTATCCAAAAAACAAATTGAATTACATCGTGCGGGTGATGCAGGAATTTGAACTGTGTTTTATGCTCAATGAGTGCAACTATGTAGTGCCGCAATTGTTGCCCACCACCGCACAGGACTTTAAAGTGGAGGGTGCTTTGCTGCGGTTCATGATCCATTTTCCGGAGTTTCTGCCCGACAGTATTTTCCCTCGTCTAATGGTCAAACTGCACACCTTTATCCGCGGCCAGGAACGTTGGCGCACGGGCATGGTGCTGCACAAACCCAATGTGTTCAATGCCCTGGCGCGGGTGCGTTGGGACAAGGAAGACCGGAAAATTTTGGTGGACGTATGCGGCGAGGAACGGCGGCGTTTTCTCAGTTTTATCCGCGAAACGGTGAAGGAAATTGTGGCAGATTTTACCAACCTCAATTTTATCGAACAGGTGCCGGTGCTGGATTGTGACGATTTTCTGGAATACGACTACCTCGTTGAGGCCGAAAAAGCAGGTGAAAAAGAGGTTTTTGTAAAAAAACTGAAAAAACGGGTGGCGATCTCCGCTCTGCTCGACGGCGTGGAAGAACCATCCATGCGTGACGAAACCGAGCAGTTGCCGGTCAAAGCCTTTGTCTCTTATTTCCACGCCGACCTTGAACACCTCAAAGCGCTTCGCACGGCTCTTGCCCCCCTGATACGCCTCCAAAAACTCCAACTCTGGGACAATCGCGACATCGATGCGGGTGAAGAATGGCGCAAGGTGCTTTTTCAACAATTGGAGGAAGCTGACATTGTGATATGTTTAGTCAGTGCCGATTTTGTCGCTTCCGATTTTTGCTACCAACAGGAATTCGGTGCGGCATTGAAAGCGCATGCCGAGGGAGAAAAAACAATAATCCCCATCTGGCTGCGCGACTGTGACCTGGAAGATTTGCCGCTTGCAAGTTTCCAAAGTACGAATAGTCAGTGGATAACATCCGCTAAAAATGCCGATGAAGCCTGGACGAAAGTGTCTAAGTCCCTTCGTCCGGCGCTGGAGCGGGCGAAGGAGCGGAAACGGGCAATGACGGAGAAAAATAAGCGATAAATAATGAGGGGTTAAAGCATACGAAATTAAATTTAGGGCAAACACAATGGATTGCCTCTACCTGTCAACTTAACTCAATCATCTCAACCGAACCATCTTCCTGAATTTCGGCCATGTGTCCTTTGGGTTCATCGATAAACTGCACAACAATAAGCACCAATAAAGCGACGCCGGCAATAACCATGAAAAAAGCTGAAGGTGATACGAAAGATAATACCGTCAGAAATATCACGCCTCCAACATTGCCGTAAGCGCCGACCATACCGGCAATCTGGCCGGTCATCCGTCTTTTAATCAAGGGCACCATGGCAAAAACAGCGCCTTCACCCCCTTGTACAAAGAATGAGCAAGCCATGGTGA
>JBBQCU010000159.1:0-7614 GCA_038319065.1 Methylococcales bacterium | reverse complement strand
GGATAGAGTCATTAGTTTAAAAGCGCAAGAACTTGGGCGATTGCTGAATATCGAGTAGGGTTCATAAAATACTTCCTGATTAACAAGATGTTTTAGCTACTAACAAAAAGTTCGTCATTCCGGCAGGCATTCACGACAGGCTATCTTGATAATCAGGAAAAAATTTACAAAGGGGTGTATAAAAACAACGACATACTGGTATAATTTAAACCGAATTGTTGCCTATGGGGGGTATCGCTATGAAAAATTACTGGAAGGTCTTGTTTTTCTTGGGAATACAGTTGTTGTCTGTGCCGGGTTATGCACAACAAATCAACGTAAACTCGTTGCGCTACACCACTACCCCAAAGCAAAATAGCATGATGTTTGATGTTACTGCCTCTCCAAAACATCAGGTTTTTGTGATGGATAATCCGCCGCGCTTGATCATCGATATTAAAAATTCCCAACTGGAGCGTGGATTAAGCCAACCATCGCCAAAGCATCCATTGTTTGCCCAGGTACGCTCGGGAATAAAAAATGGCACTGATTTAAGAATTGTCGTTGATTTAAAAACAAACATTACTTCAAAAAATTTCTCATTCAGTTCTAATAATAACGATGAACATCGTTTAATTATCGATTTGTTTAATAAAAATCCAATTGTTGCCACAATAGCCGAAGATAAAAAAGTAACTGATAAGAGTAAATCTCTTGGCCCCAAAGCCGTTGCGACTAAATCAAAGTCAGACAAATCGACTGAGTCTAAAAGCGCCGACAACATAGTGATTGCTATTGATGCGGGGCATGGTGGCAATGATCCCGGTGCTCATGGGTCGCATGGCACTGAGGAGAAAAAGGTTACCTTCGCAATTGCTAAAAAACTGGAAGCATTAATTAACAAACAGCCAGGCATGGAAGCGGTAATGGTTCGCAAAGGCGACTATTACGTTGGTCTTAGAGATCGGATGCAAATCGCCAGAGCGGCTAAAGCGGATTTATTTATCTCTATACATGCCGATGCTTTCCAGAATGCAGATGTTAAAGGAGCTTCCGTCTTTACCTTATCCACGCGCGGCGCATCAAGTGAAGCAGCACGCTGGCTGGCAGATAGTGAAAACGCTTCTGATTTAGTGGGAGTAAGTCTGAGCGATAAAGAAGATGTTTTAGCATCAGTATTGTTGGACTTATCGCAAACGGCAACTCAGGAGGCAAGTGTTAATGTTGCCAAACATGTATTAAAAAGTTTCGACAGTATTGCGGAATTACATAAAGATTCCGTGCAAAAAGCTGGTTTTATTGTGTTGAAGTCACCCGATATACCCTCCATATTAGTGGAAACAGCTTTTATCTCTAATCCATCAGAAGAACAAAAGCTACTAAGTACTCGGTATCAATCGAAAATGGCCAATGCTATTTTCAAAGGTGTATTTAATTACTTCAAACGATCAGCGCCTGTTGATAACAGAATCGCAGCCTTAGGATTGTGAAAAGCCGCATTCCAGGTTATTAAGTTACCGTTTCATAATTGTTGCTCAAAACTATCACGTCTTTAACTACTCATATAGAATAACGCCTTTTGCTTTAGGTTGGCTGATGCGTATTCATTCTCTTCCCATTCAACTGATCAATCAGATTGCTGCTGGTGAAGTGGTCGAAAGACCCTCGTCTGTGGTCAAGGAACTGATTGAAAACTGCTTTGATGCCGGTGCGGGACAAATTACAATTGATATAGAACAGGGCGGTGCCCGGCTGATAAAAATCAGGGACGACGGTTGCGGCATAGTCAAAGAAGACTTGCCGTTAGCATTATCACGTCATGCGACCAGTAAAATTGCCACCTTACAGGACCTGGAACAGGTTGCCAGCATGGGTTTTCGTGGTGAGGCGTTACCCAGTATCAGTTCTGTGGCAAGGCTTTCACTGATTTCACGAACTGCCGATGCACAGTGCGCCTGGTGCGTAACGGCGGACGGCTCCGAACAGAATTTTGATCCGCAACCCGACCCGCATCCTCAAGGCACTACGGTTGATGTACAGGATTTATTTTACAATACCCCGGCCAGACGCAAGTTCCTGAAAACCGAAAAAACCGAATTTGCCCATATTGAAACGTTAATAAAAAGAATGGCACTTAGCCGGTTTGATATTGGCTTTACGCTTACGCATAATCAAAAAGAAGTGTTCAATCTAAAACCGGCCGCAACCGATAGTGCACAAGAGCAAAGAATTGCCGGTATTTGCGGATCAGCTTTTATTGAAAATTCGGTAAAAATTGACTTTGCAGCATCAGGCTTGCAATTAACCGGTTGGGTAGGTTTGCCGGCATTTTCGCGCAGTCAACAGGATATGCAGTTTTTTTATGTCAACGGTAGATTGATACGGGATAAGCTGGTTTCCCATGCTGTCAAGCAGGCCTATCAGGATGTATTGTTTCATGGACGGCATCCGGTCTTTGTTTTGTATTTGACGCTTGACCCCACTCTGGTTGATGTTAATGCGCATCCGGCAAAACTGGAAGTCAGGTTTAGAGAGGGCCGGCTGGTTCATGATTTCTTATTTACAGCCCTGCACCGGTCACTGGCCGATATAAGACCTGAACACAGCGTAATTCGGGTTAGTGATAACTTAATCCAACAATCGCCGCCTGAATTGACATCCCAACCGCCAATAAACCCGGACTTTGACCTAAAACCTTTTCATAACCAAAGACCACCTCAGCAAACGTCACTGCCGTTATCAGTAGCAGAATAAATAAAGGCTTATGCATCGTTGTACCCGGAAGACCAGTCCGAACAAAAACAGCAACAACAACCGGCATCTCAATCACGGGATATTCCGCCATTAGGCTATGCTATAGCGCATTTGCACAACATTTATATTCTGGCCGAAACTCCAAATGGCATTATTCTGGTTGATGCCCATGCCGCCCATGAACGGGTTACTTACGAGCGATTGAAAAAGCAATATCAACATGGCGCTATACCCAGTCAACCCTTATTACTGCCTATCAAGATAAACGTCAGTTCAGCCGAAGCCGATTTGGCGGAACAGGAACATGAATTTTTCAGCTCACTCGGTTTCGAGCTCAATCGGTCCGGGCCTGAAACCATTATTCTCCGTTCAACACCCGCTTTATTGGGCAATATCGATAAAGAAACATTGATACGTGACGTGCTGGCCGATATAACCGAACATGGCATGAGTCACCGTATCCAGGAGCAATCGAACCAGTTATTGGCAACCATCGCCTGTCATGGTGCTGTTCGCGCCCATCGACGATTGAGCATAGAGGAGATGAACGCCTTGCTGCGCGATATGGAACAAACCGAAAGAATAGGGCAATGCAATCACGGCAGGCCCACCTGGATAGAATTATCGACGAACGACCTCGATAAATTTTTCATGCGCGGCCAATAATATCGCGTTTAAAATCGAATGCCTGGAATCAATATAAATGGAAAACTAATTTTTCAGCAAGCACATCCTCAACTCGCCTTATGAACATCCTTCTCGACACTGGGAGCTGGGTAACAAGGGCCAGCCTTCCCGTCAAATTATTCAACAACACCGCCGAGCCGAATTCATCACCCCCATACCCAAACCCAAAAAACGCAAGGGTTCGGGAGAGCAACTCCAACTATCTGATTTTGAAGAAGACCTATCCGGCGCAACTGATGTATCAGGAACTGGCAGACATGGCCTGTGAACGCATTACCGCAGCCATTACTCGTTCCTTAGTGGGTAACCGCCCCATCAAAGCTGTGCTCGATCCCTACAATCCGGATGGTTCTACCGCCCATGTCAACTTCAACACTTCCAAAACCGAACGCTGGTAAACCGGCGCCAGCCGATGCCATATTAACTGGGTGATTCTTGATAGCGATTTGGAAGCCGAATTTAACAAGATGATCGACTCATTATTGACAGAATAAACAGGATTGACAGGAAAAAGTGAATTTATCTTATTTCATCCTGGTCGATAGATTGGCGTACACTACGTTCGTGTACACTATTAAAAAAGGCTAACCCCATGAAAAATATAACCTTGAGCGCGGATGAAAAACTGATCGAAGCCGCGCGCGAACGCGCTCGTGCCGAACAAACCACATTAAACGAACAATTTCGCCGTTGGCTGGCTGACTACGTGAACCGCGAACAACAGGCACAAGAAGCGATGGCGGTTATCCATGAATTGCGCGGCAAACTCCGCGTTGGACGCAAATTAACCCGCGATGAAATGAATGAGCGTTGATGCCTTCATTGACACCAATGTATTCATCTATTCGCTCGAACGTTTGGATGAAGGCAAGGCAGATAAGGCAGAACGATTGATTGAAAGCAGCATTACCATCGGAAATGCCTGTATCAGTTTTCAAGTTGTGCAGGAATGCCTTGACACCGCCATCCGAAAAGCGGAAATTCCGCTGACAGTGGATGAGATGAATTTGTATCTGAACTCAGTCCTGAGGCCATTATACCGGGTGCAACCAAGCTTAAGTCTCTATCAGTCCGCTCTGGAAATTAAAGATCGCTATCGTTTTAGCTTTTACGACAGCTTGATTATTGCTGCTGCGCTTGAAGCCGGCTGCCTTACCTTGTACAGCGAGGACTTGCAACACAGTCAGCAAATCGAAGGGCTGACCATCGAAAATCCGTTCAAAGAATGAGTCAGGATTTACAGGAACAGTTTATGGAACATGAGGAACTGACACAGAAAATTATCGGATGTGCGATGACAGTTCATCGCACACTAGGACCGGGCTTTTTGGAATCCGTGTATCAGAACGCCTTGGCTTACGATATGCAAAAGACGGGACTTGAGGTGGAATGCGAGAGGCGACTTCAGGTCACATACGATGGTGTCGTGGTCGGCGATTTTTCCGCCGATATGCTTGTCAATCGAACTATTCTCATCGAGAACAAGGCCGTGCAAACGCTCGTACCTGCACATGAGGTACAGTTAGTCAACTATTTGACTGCCACAGGGATTGAAATCGGCTTGCTACATAACTTTGGCGCCGGGCGATTAGAGTTCAAACGCAAGGCAAAAACTTACCGGCCAAATAAATTAAGACAGGATTTACAGGATGGACAAGATAATCATAAAAAATAGTAATTATCCTGCTTCCCCGTTCATCGTAGCTGTAAGGAATGAAATAAAATGAACAACCTTATCCTGTAAATCTTGTTAATCCTGTCTAAATTACATGGCAAAAATAACCAACAAACTTAGCGTCGAAACCCTCAAACACGACGAAGCCACGCGCAAGAATATCCCGACTGCTGAATACCAGTCAGTCATGCGTCAGGATGAACAAAACCCCATCCAAATAGCCTATGAACGCCGCAACCGTGATCTCGATCCGCAACTGGTTTGGCGCGGCAAGGACGAGCAGGATCGGTCTGACTTGGTCGTTCATGCGCCGCCGCTGTACATTCAGGAAAAAGTCCACCCCAAAGTATTAATCGACGATTTACTGCGCCACACTCAAACTCCTTCTCCCCACGGGGGAGAGGGTTGGGGTGAGGGGGGACAGATCGACCTGTTCTCCGATTTCAACGGCTTGCCGGACGAAAACGCCAAGACCGAGTTCTACCAGCACGACGCCCACTGGGCCAACCGCATGATTCTTGGCGACAGCCTGCAAGTCATGGCCTCGCTAGCCGAGCGCGAAGGCCTGCGCGGCAAGGTGCGGTGCAGTGCATCTATTTCGATCCGCCCTACGGCATCAAATTCAACTCTAACTTCCAGTGGTCCACCACCAGTGGCGATGTCAAAGACGGTAATGTCGGCTACATCACTCGTGAGCCTGAGCAAGTGAAAGCGTTTCGAGATAACTGGCGGGACGGGGTTCACTCGTATCTAACTTATCTACGGGATCGGCTAACGGTGGCGAGGGATTTGTTGACCGATTCAGGGTCGATCTTTGTGCAGATTGGGGATGAAAATGTGCACCGAGTAAGGGCTGTGATGGATGAGGTTTTTGGGGGTAACAATTTTGTTGCCTGCATCACCTACGGGACCACAAGTGGATTTCCATCACTAACACTTACACGAGCAGGGGACTCAGTTATTTGGTATGCGCGTGACACAAGTAGGATTAAATACAGGCAACTCTTCAATAGCAAAGGAGCAGGAGATGATGCCTTGGCTGAATACAAGTTGGCTATGCTTGAAGACGGCACTTTGCGACCGCTCTCAAAAAGCGAATTTAGTGGCAAAGAGCCACTGCCTTTCGGCGCGAGGCGGTGGCGGTATGGTCCTGTAACATTTTCGGGGGCCAGTGACTCTGGAACGGTGGATTTGAGTTTCATGGACGGAAATTTCACCCAGGTATTGGCAACCACTGGAAAGTTAATACCGAGGGCCTCAGTCGGGTTGCAAAAGGCGAACTTTGGGTAGTACGAAAACATAGCATCGCATACTATCTGTTTGCTGAAAACTACCTAATCCAACCGATCACTAATATTTGGGATGACACGAAGGGGGGCTTCGATGCCTCGGAGAAGGGGTATGTCGTCCAAAAAAATTCCAAGGTCACACAAAAATGCATTCTCATGACCAACGACCTTGTCCTCGATCCCACTTGCGGATCAGGCACTACCCTCTATGTCGCTGAACAATGGGGCCGCCGCTGGATTACTATTGAAACTTCCCGTTTTGCGCACGTTATAGCTCGTGCCCGCATAATGGGCGCCCGCTATCCCTATTATCTGCTGGCCGACAGCCGCGACGGACAACTCAAGGAAGCGGAAGTCGCCCGTATAGCACCCTCTATTCAACCAACACGCGGCAGCATCCGGCAAGGTTTTGTCTATGAGCGCGTACGGCACATCACGCTGAAATCCATCGCTAATAATGCCGAGATCGACGTGATATGGGACAAGTTTCAGGAAAAACTGGAACCCCTACGCGAACAGCTTTCAAATGCAATCAGACAGGATTTACATGATGAACAGGATAAAAGCAAAACTCCTGTAAATCCTGTCGAAAAAAGAGTTGCCATTTTCATCGGCCCGGAATTCGGCACCGTTTCCCGTCCCGACCTGGTCGCTGCCGCCCGAGGGGCCGGCGACGCCGGTTTCGACGTGCTCATCGCCTGCACCTTCAACTACGATGCTCATTCATCCGAATTTGACAAACTTGGCCGCATTCCCGTGCTCAAGGCGCGTATGAATGCAGATCTGCACATGGCCGACGATCTCAAAAATACCGGCAAGGGCAACCTGTTCATCATTTTCGGCGAGCCGGACATCGACATCCTTGAAACCGAAAGCGGCAAGATTCAGGTCAAAGTCAACGGCGTGGACGTTTTCCACCCCAACACCGGTGAAGTCCGTAGCGACGGAGCCGAAGGCATCGCCTGCTGGTTCATCGACACCGACTACAACGAAGAAAGCTTCTTCGTCCGTCATGCCTACTTTTTAGGCGCGAACGATCATTACAAAGCGTTAAGGACCACTCTGAAAGCTGAGATTTACGAAGAAGCCTGGGCCTCACTCAACAGCGACACATCCAGACACTTTGATAAACCCAAGTCCGGCCGGATTGCGGTAAAGGTGATTAATCACTTGTGAGATGAGGTTATGAAGGTATTTAGGATTGAAAGATGAATAAAATGGAACAGATAA
>JBBQCU010000158.1:0-7652 GCA_038319065.1 Methylococcales bacterium | reverse complement strand
ATCGCAAATAAAATCAATGGTATCGTGATAGATATAAATAACCTGGCTGTCACGTATCTTTTCCCTACCGTCCAGGTTGCTCCAGTTCATCAGTTCTTTTGCGCTGACTGCCATGCCATTAAACTTTTCTAAAATAGAATTCCGGTTATCCAGACCTGCTGTTGATTGTCCGTCTACCCATACGGTTGCGTTACCTGCTTGGTATTCCAACGTCTTGTGAGGTAACAACGCTGCCATGCCCAATTGCGTATAGCTGGGCAGCACGCCCAATTGAGATAATATCTCCGCTTTAAAGCGCTTCGCCCCATTAAGAGTAACGGTCAGTTCCTGGGCAATCTCATATCGCAGGGCATCGGAAATAATCACAAAGATGCGCTTGGTTTGTTTAGATGCTATCCGAGGACGAACCTGTTTTTCATAAAACTGGTATTGCGGGGGAATGCGCGGCAACAACCAATTTTCCAGCCGATGCTCGGTTTCCAGATGCCGATCCCAGGCAATGCCCAATTCATAGAGATACCAATGGGTGTAAAGGTTTTCGACCGCTTCATCCAGTTGCCTTAGAATTTCAGCGCCTTTATTAACCAAGGCTTGCACATGCTCGTTAAAAAGCCGATACGCTTGATCAAATTGGTACAAATCCGTCACGTAAGCATCGTACATGGCTTTGCTTGATTCATAATGAAAGCCATCCACAAAGCGCTGCCGAAGATGCATCAACAACTCTGCACTGCGCATGGCCTCGTAGATCGCCGCATATTCTTTTCTGGATAGACACCAATGCCCGACAAGACGACGCGAGAGTATGCTTTCAAACTGTGAACGGTCCAATGCTTTGGCGGTATCCAATAAAGCGCCGACCAAACCGCGAATGATGGTTTTTTCAACCGCCTCAAAGCTGGCGCATTCAACTAACTGATTCGGCTGATAATGAGCGCACTTGTCAGCGACTTCCAGTTTTTGCCCCAACAGTTGGGAAATGCTATCGTGATACTGCGCATAGGTGCGACTGTCACGCCAACTCGCCATAAACGCCAAGGCCGTTGCCCGGCCCGAAGAACTCTTTAGCACATTATTAAGCAACCAGTCACGATCGGACGCGTCAATCTGGCTCCATAGTTCGGTACAAAACAGCTTTAGCGCGAAATCAGGTAAACTGGGCTCTTTGACATCGTAGCCAAACTCATCGGCAAGACTGAGCCACAAGGAATCATTGAGATCAAATTTTGTAAGTGCCTCTGTTAATGGCAGCTCTTCAGACTCAGATTTAAGTCTTACGCCATAGTCCTTTAGCAGACTCAACAGAATATCGAGCAAAGACGCTGAATCGGCTTTAACCACAACGGCCAGCATTTTACGATCAAGAGAACGTTCATCCTCGTTTTCGGTAACGAAACGCTTGAGTGCCGAGGTACGCTGCTTATTGGTAAAAAAAGCCTGCCGATTGCGGATATGCGTCCTCAGCGACATCTGGGCAATTCCCAACTCATTCAGCAACAGAGAGCTGGCATCGGCGTAAAACTGTTCACTATACAAGCGAATATCCAGAAACCAGTCATTATCAGGAATTGGCTCTGCATAAGGAAAATACAGCAGAAAACGGCCTTCAGGCTCATCCAGTTCAATGCGTTTCTTGGTTTCAAAAATCGATTGTTCCGCCATATTCAGAACGGTTACACCCGACACTGCGATATCCACAAGCGCATCCTGAAAACTTAGTTCAGGGTCGTACCAGAATATAAGGCGGCGTTCTTTATCAGAACCTATAGCGAACTTGGCTCCAATGCCTTGCTGTAATTGCGCGGTATTCATCAATAATCTTTCATTTTAAGTAAATTAATGCGGCAGGTTTCGAGTTGCAGCGTTTTCATATCTTGTTAATTATGCAATTCAGCTTTTCAAGAATAAGCTACCTGTTACCACGTCATTCCGGCATGGATTGCCGGAATCCAGATGTCAGGGATGACAATCCGCAGGGCACATCCATGTGTTCTGGATGTCGGCAATCCCTGCCGACATGACGATTATGTTTTTTTAGTAACTAAATCTAAATTGAAACTGCTGTATTTGATTTTAATTTCTCAGCGCCGCAACTTAATGGGTTACTTTCCAATAGCCATTCTTGTTTGCCCCCACACGCTGCAACAAACCAGCGTCTTGCAGTTTTTTCAGGTTTCGTTCAACTGTCCGTTCCGAAACCTTTAATACTGAAGCCAACTCAGGGATAGTCATCAATGGATTGTCACGCAGCGACAAGAGCAGCGCTTGTGCAGTTTTCCCCGACACTTTTGCCGACGTTTCTACCGACACAGGTTGTGCCAGCAGCACTTCTTGCATAGACGAGAACAAAGCTTTCAGCATATATTCAACAAATCCTGTGGCATCGCTGGCTTTATCTGCCGCACTTAACGCGGCGTAATAGTCAGCTTGCTGATGACGGATGACGGTTTCTACCGGCAAAAACGCCAATGCCGGTTTCCAGTTGGATAAGATCAGGGTTTGCCACAAACGCCCCATGCGGCCATTGCCATCACTAAACGGATGAATAAACTCAAACTCATAATGAAACACACAACTGGCCACCAAAGGGTGTACTGGCGTTTGTTTTAACCATAACAGCAAATCCGTCATTAAACGCCCTACCTGGCTGGCCGGTGGCGCCATGTGCACCAGTTGTTTATCACGATAAATACCCACGCCCGACTGCCGCCACTGACCGGCATCATCCACCAACCCCTGCATCAACTGTCCGTGTGCCGCCAGCAAATGCGCGGCGTTATAGGGCTGCCATTGCGGCATCTTTTCATAAGCGGCAAAGGCGTTACGCACTTCCTGAATTTCACGCGGCAAACCCAATACGCGTTTGCCATCCAATACCGCCGTCACTTCTTCCAATGTCAGGCTATTGTGCTCAATCGCCAACGAGGCCTGAATGGTACGTATGCGATTGCCTCGCCTCAATTTTGGCGATAACGCCTCATCCAAATGACCCAGCAACGCACTCCAACGCCCAAGCTGTTCGCTAATCTCCGCGACCAGCGCTAAGATGATGGGCGTTATTTGAAACGGTGGCTGATAAGAGGGCATCGATCAATCCCCTAAAGGTAACCCCAATGCATTTCCAACAACTCCCTTCAAGTTATCTTTAAACGCATTAAACGACGGCATTACAATTCGATGAACGTCGATTACATGGCCTCTAATCATGTCATTAAGTTGTTCGGTGGAAGCATTACCCTGTAACGCTTCAGATAATTGCTCTTTTAAAGGATTTTGACTTCTATCGTTGCCGCCCTCATTTTCCAATTGTTGGCAATGCTGATAGGGGGTGTCTTTAACAGCGCAAAGCAACCAAGCCTCGGATTTTGGCTTGGGAATCATGGCAACCCCATACGCGTAATTTTCTTCGGCAAATCCAGCGAGAATAGATTTGCGTTTATTTGCCCAATCACCGCGACCCGCTGATGCTGTGCCGTCGGAGTCTCGGAATAACACGGCAATTACCTTGTCATCATTAATTTTTTCTGATTTGATTTGCGCTGCGATTGCCAATGCTCTTGCGTTTTCAAAATAATATTGTGTTTCCAGTGGCTTCTTTTTGCCAGGCAAGCGAGCTTTTTGAGTGGGTGGCGCTTTGTTTTCCGCCAGATAAGTTTCGGAAACAAAACCGATGCAATTAGATTCAATATGTGAAAACTCAAACCCTTGAAAACGTTCGATAAGCCGATCAACAACCCAACTCATCGGGCCTGGCTGAAAGTGTTCTGCCTCACACCAACCCAAACCAAGCTCGCACCATCCCAAATCACTTGGACCTTCGCCACTTAACAGTAAATACATGGTCAGTCCCTATGCGTTCAAGGCTTCAACTTCTTGATAAAGCCGTGTTAGGTCGGTATCGACAAAGGCTTCTCCAGGCCCCATGAATTGCAATTTTTTAGCCATGGACGGAATATCAAATAATTTGACGGAGCGAGTCATACCTTGACTATTTTTATAGAGATAAATAACGCCTTGTTTCGCGACGTCATCTTCCAGGTAATTCAAAATCATTGGGCTATGAGTGGTGACTAGCACTTGGTGAAGGGCATTCACTAGATGATCAATCAAATATTCAATGACTTCAGGATTAATGCCATTTTCAATCTCATCAAATAACAAAAAATCATTGTCACTTTCGAGTTGCGTCAAAATTGCCATCAGCCGCAACATGCCGTCATTTACATGACGTGCCGTAGATTTGAGCTTATGCCCACCAAATTGCTCAGTGATTTCTAATTGTTTCCAGCCAGACCGCAGTGAACGGGTATCCACACTTTCTAACTGTCCATAAACCTTGGTCAGTAATCGTTTTAATCTTTCCTTACCCTGCTTACCAGATTCGTGAATAAAAGCTGAAAGCTTTTCCCCGCCTAAGCCAAGCTTTCCTTCAGAACTTTTGGTTCTACTTCTCAATAGCTCAGGTGACAGCATATCAAGTGATTCAATCCGTAATACAAACTCCTTTATATCTCTTAATACTGGGTTGATTTGATTCTCTTTTAATTGTGAAAGAATTGAGCCTTGATAATCAAATACGATGGCAAAGCGATCAGATGAAGAGTTTTGCACAAAACTGTGAGCCATAAAACAATGGCCGTCTTCCACCTTAAGGAGAATGATACCATCCCGCTCCACTCGCTCCTGAGTGCAACTCAGGGTTTTTCTATTAAAACTACCGCTCCAAATAATCTCCCCCCAAGTTCGATTTTCAAAAACAATTTTGAAATCAATGTTGCTTCTTTTAGACAGCTTTGAATTAAGGTCCGTACTTTCCCAGTGGCGATTATTTAGCCATTCAATTAACTCTCCCAGCATTAGTTGGGAAACAAAATCCAATGCCTGTAAAACAGTCGATTTACCAGAACCATTAAGTCCCACCAAACAATTGAACTTGGCAAAATCCAGTTTGAAATCAACCAATGATTTAAAATTATCGATCCAAATCGATTTAATCATGATTAGTCTCTATATTTTTGTTTAAGCTTTTAAAATAGTTACGTGTTTCAGCCGAAAGAGTAACAAGCTTATCAAGTTCATCAAAATTTTCTGGGTACATCACCAATGTTGAGGTAACAAATGACATATGTACCCTATCGTTTTTAATAAAATTCGTTCTTCTTCTCCCATAATAAAAGTTATGCCATATTAAATACTCTGAAGAAGCGTTTTTATTTCTGATGACTTCTTCTAAAAAGCCACCACGAATAGCAAATTTATACCTATTTTTTTCGTCTGGTTCTGGTATAAATTCGCTCATTGAAAAACAAAAACATCTTATATGCCACACTGACTTATCAAGCAACTTCAAAGCATCATCTTGAAGATTAGATGAATACTCAAGATATCTATTAGTGCCATATTCATTTATATAGCTAATAAATCCTCTGACATCTTTGGGTATAGTAAAAGACAGCTCTGTAATTGACTCAACCCTTTTAAGAGCCTGGTCTAATTTATGGCTAACGCCTTTCGAGCTTGTTCTATTAAAAAGCAGAATAGCTTTAAAATATTTCTCTAAAGCTTGTATGCTTGACCATAAAAAAGGCTCTCTAAGATTTGCTCTATAGCTCATACGAGCAGCTATATGATCTTGATCCGCAACATCTCTAAATGATTTTTTTGCGAAAACATTTAACAATCCATCCTTCTCTTCATCAGAAATAGCCATCATTTATCGCCTGTCACCGCTTTTACCTCAGCCAGCAAATCACCAAACTTGCCGTAGTTAACCTTTACGCCATCATCCAGATCGAGTTTGATGCGCATATCGGCGTAGTGTTTAAGTTTGTCATCAAACTCGCTCAGTTCGGCGCGTTTTTTCTCAAGTGCAAGCAGTTCTTTCTTTAGCCGCATGGCTTCGCTGGTGGTGGCATCTTCAATTTGTCTGTTTAACTGGTCGGCAAAGGCGTCATATTTACCGAGTAACGATGTGACATAGCCGGTACGCATCCGCGACATCGTGCTTTCGTTATAGCGATGCAAATAAACCAGACATTCAAACGCCTTTTGCTTGCCGGAACTGAACAGCCAATAGATAGGACGTTTTTTGTAGGTTTTCAGATGGTCTTTATAAAATTGGGTCGACAGGTAGCGGCGGATCGTCTCAACACTACTTTCTGATTTCTTCGGTTTCAGGGTAGTTAGGCACAGGCTTTCGGCCACAAAGTCGAGGTTTGACTGTAGATTTTCTTCGTCCCAAACCGCCCGCACAAACTCACGAAACCGGTTGGTCGCATCGTCTTTAAACCAATCCTGATCGGTCAGCGGAATAATGCCGTCGTCGTCTGCGATGAAGGGATTAGCGGTTAGGGAAGACGACGTTGTGTCGTCGTTATAAATGCTGTCAAAATCGGCATTTCCGGCATGGGCATAAATCAATCCCTGCTTATCGAGGCGATACCGACCCATCATGCAGCCGATGGCGTAGGAAATCAGCCGCTGGCAGTCTTTCTCGCGATCGGCGGGGGCCAGGGTAATTTGCTCCTCGGGAACTTCGGGGGATAGTTCGTCTTGCAGGCCGTAGGCTTCGATGAAGAGGCGGTTGTTTTCTTCTTCCAAGCGTTGCATTTCAGTGATGGCCTCGCGGTTTTGCGATTGCCATTGCAGATAAGAAGTTTCTAACGTTTTTTGTTTATTGCTGATGAGTGGATTATTAGAAAAATCCCATGATATTTCATATGAGTTCCAATTTAGTTTTGAGAGCTTGATACATCCCTTAACATCTTCTTCGACATTCAAATTATAAATATAAGGATGTGTTGGTAATAATTCGATTGGACCTTTATTAAAGTCCAATGTAGGACATAGGATGCTTAAAAATAACATTGCTGTATTTGAATTAGCGAAACCTAAAATAGAGTAAATGTTTTTTGCGTCTATTGGATGCAGAGCTGGTCCCTTTGAATCAAACATAAAACCAATGTCATAGAATCTAAAACTAATGCTCCCAGTTGATAATGATGACCAAGTTAAACCCTTTTTGAAGAATTGTTCTGTATTAAAAAGTCTGCGAGACCAATGAGTTGTTTTTGGATCTGAAGGGTTATTTACGACCCACTCCTTCAATTCTTTACCATTATTGAAATAGTTAACAATAAGTTCATTATTCCCATACCATTTTATGTAGCTGCCACCTTTATTATAAGGAAACCACTTTTTTCCGCTTGTTACCAAATCAGAAAAATCTTTTGTTTTGAAACCTATTTTATGATGATTACATTCATACCAAAATCTCAAAAACCTTTCGTTGTCAGTTGTAGACATTCCAGAATAAGATAAAGCGAATTCTTTCAGTTTCGGGAAAGAAAAAAAACTATTAAATATTTTTATACCCACCCAATAAGCAATCGGGCTACCTGGAATTTTCTTGAAGTCGTCTTGTTTTGTTTGGTTGTAGGCATTTTCTTTGTTTAATAAGGCAAGACGTTTTACTTCTTCATTGCCCTCAATCAAACGAAAGAAAGTCGGTTGATAAAATGGAATATGATTTTTAGCCAAAACAAATGCTGTAGTTTGTACCACTTCGCCAGATATTTGCCCGAAAGCACGTGCGCCTAAATGCGCCATTGTGACAAAGGTGTGAGTATCAAGTAATTTTTCACGTATAGCTT
>JBBQCU010000157.1:0-7652 GCA_038319065.1 Methylococcales bacterium | reverse complement strand
TCCTCGCCGCAACCAACAAAATCCGAAGAGATATTTTCTTATAATAAAGTCTGCCTTCCGACTACCACCGGGCTCGTCCAACAACCGGTTCAGATTGTGGCTCGCTATCGCTCGCACAATCTAACCTTATTCGTTAGGCATTAATTTTTACTCTGACCCAAATTATTCATAGCATAGGTAATTATCATCCCATGTATGGGGGTCTGCTGGCTCGTTTATTTTTATACAGGCCTTACCAGGAATAGATCCCGCCGAAGACCAAAAAAAACGAATTGTTGATGAAGTAGGAACGCATAGGTAATTATCTCCCCATGTATGAGGAGATGCTGGCTCATGAGTATTCATACAACGCATCCCGTTAATCGGACCGGCAAAACTCCAACGAATGCCCATATCATAAATTGAGCATAGGTAATTGTCTCCCCATGTATGGGTAGAGCCATCATTACCAAGAGATGGTTCATTCATAAGGACGCAGTATTTACCTGGTATTGCACCTGCATAACTCCATGAGAATAAGGGAGGAGAAGGTTGTTGTCTATTAGCAGGGCAAGATGTAGTTTTCCAAAACATTTGCTCGTTCCTATACTGGGAACATTGAGCCACCGCATCAAGTTTCGTGTAGGCGTAACCACCGCTTGCTAAAAAGTACATGGGGTTGTTGCCAAAGGGGTTGTCGCTACAACATACATAATCTGATTGACCTGGTAAGCGCGCAGCCAATACATTCACCGGTAGGGTGGCTAGAAATGTAACTACAAGTGTAATAAGACATGAGGATTTCAGCTTTCGATATTTCATAATAACAACTCCTAAAAAACTTTCGCTTAGTTTACCAACAGGCTTTCCGTACTGGAAAAATCAATACATAAAAAACCAGAAATTCAGAACCGCCTAACGTAAAGCTAAGGGGCGTGCCGTTCTCGGACGGTGAACGAAGCCCCAAAGCTTGATAAATTACAAACCTGCAAAACCGCCACGAAACGGCACGTCCCTTTGAGCGCCATGTTAGGCCTGGACGTACGCCTTTAGCCTAAAAAATGCACGGACAAAAAAGCTAAAAAATGCGCCGAACGTTCCCACAACACGGAACTCGCGGCTTGCGTCGTGCGCGGCGCACCCAAGGCGGATAAAAGCGCCAAACTTTCCCCGCGCATGACGCAAACGCATGGCGGCAAAAACACAAAACGCCTTGGCTACCACAGAATGCCTTAACCGCACGGTACATGGCGACCGCCACGGAACTTCCGTCCAGCAATGCCTAACGTAAAGTAGACACATAAATCGGTGTCTAGCAAAATTCAAGAAAAGGTGTATATCTTATACACCTACTTTTCTTTTCAAGATGTTATAATTTTTATTATTTAATAGCAAACTGTTTTTTCAATGTCTACTACACCGCTTAATCCCCCTCCTAAATTAATCGATCAAGTGCGCGATCGTATCCGCATCAAACATTACAGCATCCGAACTGAAACGCAATATGTGCAGTGGATCAAGCGTTTTATTCTGTTTCACGGCAAGCGCCATCCGGCAGAGATGGGAGTAACGGATGTGGAGGCGTTTTTGACGCATCTGGCGGTGGATGGCAAGGTGTCGGCATCGACACAAAACCAGGCTTTATCGGCGTTGCTGTTTTTGTACAAGGAGGTGTTGGCGGTGGATTTTCCGTGGCTGGATAATATGGTGCGAGCCAAGCGTCCGCAACGTTTGCCTGTGGTGCTGACACGTTCGGAAGTGCGGGAAGTGCTCAATCGAATGAAAGGCGTGTACGGACTGATGGCCAATTTGCTTTACGGTACAGGAATGCGCTTGATGGAGTGTGTGCGCCTAAGGGTTAAGGATGTC
The DNA here is from genome assembly GCA_038319065.1 of Methylococcales bacterium. Taxonomy (GTDB): domain Bacteria; phylum Pseudomonadota; class Gammaproteobacteria; order Methylococcales; family Methylomonadaceae; genus Methylobacter_C. Next base: position 5,804 of record JBBQCU010000157.1, on the reverse strand, counting down.
GATTTTGAACATGGCGAGATTTTAATTCGTGACGGCAAGGGCCGTAAAGATAGGGTGACAATGCTGCCGTCTTCAGTGGTAGTCCAGGTCGGGCATGCTGTTTATGCCCGACATTTCGATGGTTAAATAGGGAAACGACAATCGGTTTACCCACCGCTGTTCTTCTATCGAAGTCCGAAATGCCGGGCAACGACAAAACAGTTGTCCGGCTACGTTTTGGCTTTGCAACCCCGCCTATAACCTTTAAATATGCTTTCCTGGCGCTTGACTGTTACCATGTTTAGGGCATAACCTAGAAAACACTGATAATAACAACAGCCCTCCAAAGATCACATCATGTTAAACATATCCCTGCAAGAAGCTAAAGATAAACTCCCTGAATTAATCAACTTGGTGGAGCAAGGCGAAGAAGGTTTTATTATCGGTAACAACAAAACCAAAATAAAACTGGTTTCTTTTACCGAAAAGCCTAAAAAAAGAGTGTTTGGACAACATCGTGGGCAGGCAATTATGAGTGAAGATTTCAACAGTCCTTTACCCGAAAGCTTTTGGCTGGGAAATGATGAATTAAAGTGCTGCTTGATACCCATGCGTTGTGGATTGAATTTAGGAATTCCCTTGCCGGAATGAAGTAATATTGTATAAAGATGAAGACGTACGCTTGGACGGTCTTATTCCGGACTACCGGGCTGTTTCAGGTATTTGATATGATCGGCCGCTCCAAAGTGCAAGGTTCTACATGGAGTTTAACACCTAACGCTTTGCAGACTTTGGAAATAGTATCGAAGCGCGGGTGTGCATTTGGCCTTAGTGCCTTATAGAGCGCCTCTCGTGAGAGCCCTGCTTTGCGTGCTATCTCAGACATGCCACGCGCACGAGCAATGTCACCCAATGCTGCCGCAAGCAGGGCAGAATCTCCGTCTTCGATGATAGCAGTTAAATACTCCGCAATCGCTACATCGCTATACAGATAGCGCGAAGCATCGAATTCAGGCAAATTGGCAATATTGATTTTATCGGTCACGTTTTAATCCTCTAAAGAATCGGCCAAGCGCTTGGCCTCGTTAATATCGGTGGTCTGAGTAGATTTATCCCCGCCGCCTAACATAACAATCAAAACAGTACCGCGCTGCACATAATACATGCGCCATCCAGGGCCGAAATGCTCACGCATTTCAAATATGCCATCACCTACAGGCTTGACGTCACCCAAATTGCCGAGTTGGGCTTTTCTCAGGCGAGCCACCAGGCGAAGTTTTGTCATCCCGTCGCGTAGGCCTGAAAGCCAATTATCAAATTGTGGCAGGGTACGTATCGTGATCATGGTTTGATTGTAATCATTCGATTACATGCTGTCAATGTTGGCAAAGTACTTGAACAAAGCCATATCCCAAATATGCTTTGGAAACGTCGGTTCTTTACAATTTTAATAGTAGTAAATTAATGCCTCTGCTGTAATGGGTTTCACCGTGTCCTACCCAGCTAACGTATAATACCTTCATTTTATCCTCCTGTTTTGATGTCCTCTCTCGATCTCGTTAAACAACTTACCCAACAACTTCCGCTTTGTCTCAATCAGGACAGGCATGTTTTAAAGAGACAATTAGACCGGTTACGGAGTGAAAGTCAGAAAGGCAAAAACCCGGTAGAGCAACTCAATGCATTGACTAGCCGTATTGAGAAATCTGTGGCAGCGAGAAACAAACGTTTCGCCGGTATTCCCCCCTTAAGTTTCCCCGATTTACCGGTCACCGGAAAAAAAGACGACATCGCCAAACTGATACAGGAAAATCAGGTGGTGTTTGTGTGTGGTGAAACCGGTTCCGGTAAAACCACGCAGTTGCCTAAGATTTGCTTGTCTATTGGCCGAGGGGCGGCGGGATTTATCGGCCATACACAGCCCAGGCGGATTGCCGCGCGTACGGTTGCCGACCGGATCGCAGAAGAGCTCGGCGAGCCGATCGGCAAGTCGGTTGGTTTCAAAATCCGGTTTAATGATAAAACGCACGCGGAGTCATTGGTTAAATTGATGACGGACGGTATTTTGCTGGCGGAATCGCAAAACGACCCTTATTTAAATCAATACGACACAATCATTATTGATGAGGCGCATGAACGCAGTTTAAATATCGATTTTCTGTTGGGGTATATGAAGTGGTTGTTGCCCAAGAGACCTGATTTAAAGTTGATCATTACTTCTGCAACCATTGATCCGCAACGTTTCTCCACACATTTTAATCATGCGCCTATTATTGAAGTATCGGGGCGGACTTATCCGGTTGAAATGCGTTATCGTCCTATCGAACAGCGTGAAGAAGCTGAGGACCAATCCGCCGGGAGCGGATTGGCACGCAATGCGCCCGAAGGGGCAAGGGCAGGGTCAGCCCTTGATGAAACCAGCGATGATTTACAAAACGCGATACTTGATGCGGTGGATGAACTGTACCGGGATCTGCGCGGCGATATGCTGATTTTTCTCAGTGGTGAACGGGAAATCAGGGAAACCACCGATTCCTTGAAAAAACATCATCCCACGCAATATGAAATCCTGCCGTTGTATTCAAAGCTCAGTGTCAGCGAACAGGAGCGGGTCTTCAAACCCAAAGGTGGAAAAATCCGAATCGTCTTGGCAACCAATGTCGCGGAAACGTCTTTAACCGTGCCGGGCATACGCGGCGTCATCGATACGGGTCATGCGCGTATCAGCCGCTACAGCCATCGTAGTAAAATCCAGCGCTTGCCGATTGAACGAATCTCGCAATCCAGCGCGAATCAAAGGGCCGGGCGGTGTGGCCGGGTTGCCGAAGGTATTTGTATCCGGCTTTACTCTCATGATGATTACCTGGCCAGGCCGGAATTTACCGAGCCGGAAATCATGCGCACCAATTTGTCTGCGGTCATTTTGCAGATGACGGCGTTAAATCTGGGCGATATTGAAGACTTTCCGTTTCTGGAGCCGCCTGAAGATAAAATGATCCGGGATGGTAAAAGCGTTCTGCATGAAGTTAATGCGCTGGATAAGTCCGGGAAACTGACGGAGATAGGCAAACAGTTAGCCAAATTCCCGACTGACCCCAAACTCGCACGTATGCTGCTGGCCGCCGGGCATGAGCATTGTTTAACCGAAGTCGCCATTATTGTATCAGCGTTAAGCGTGCAGGATCCGCGCGAAAAACCCGCCGACAAAATGCAGCAAGCAGATGCCAAACAGGCGGCATTTCGTCATCCTGAATCCGACTTTCTAACGCTGTTAAACATCTGGAATACGTTTGAGGAGCAAAAGAAACACTTGTCCAACAGCAAATTGCGTAAATATTGTAGCGATAATTTTCTGTCTTATATACGCATGCGGGAATGGTTCGACATCCACGCCCAGATTATGCAGGTGATTAAAGGCGATTTAAAAATGCACCCGAACACCGACGATGCCGGTTATGAAAAAATTCATCGCGCCTTGTTAACGGGTTTGTTATCCAATATCGGTTTCCGGCATGAACAATACGAATATTTAGGTGCACGCGGTTTGAAATTCTTTATTTTCCCCGGTTCGGGTCTGCACAAAATAAAACCCAAATGGATCATGGCGGCCGAGCAAGTTGAAACCAGCAAGGTTTATGCGCGCACTGTCGCCCGTATTGAACCGGAATGGATAGAGCAATGCGCGGGACATTTGGTCAAGCATAATTATTATGATCCGCATTGGGAAAAGAAAAGCGCGCGGTGCATGGTCTCCGTACGCACTCTGTTATACGGCTTGACGCTTCAAGCCGGGCGCAAGATTCCCTATGACCATGTCGACCCCAAAGCCGCCAGAGAGATTTTTATTCGTTCGGCGCTGGTCGATCATGATTACCACAGTAACGCGCCTTTTTATGTTGCCAATCAAAAGCTGCTGGAAGAAGTGGGTATTATCCAGCATAAAGGCCGACGGGTTGATCTGGTTGAGGATGAACAGTGGCTTTATCAATTCTACGATAACAAGTTGCCGCCAGAAATTGTCAGTGGCATTACTTTGGATACGTGGCGTAAAACAGCGGAAAGAGCTAATCCCAAAATCCTGATTTTAACCAGGGAGGATTTAACACGCGAACAGGAGGAAGACTATGTTAATGAATGGGATTTTCCGGACACACTCCCACGCGCAAGCATGGGAACCAGAGATAATCTGACAATTCCGCTGCAATACCGCTTTGAGCCAGGGCATGACGAGGACGGGGTAACGGCAATTATCCCAATGCATCAATTAAACCAGCTCTCGCAAGCTCCATTTGATTGGCTGGTGCCTGGCCTTTTGGAGGAAAAATGTATTGCCTTGATAAAATCCCTGCCCAAACAAATCCGGAAACATTTTGTTCCTGTACCGCAAACTGTCAAGCAGTGTCTGGAGATTGAACCCGATTTTAAAGGCACGTTGCAGGAATGGTTGGGAAATCGGCTAAGAAAATTGACCGGTGAAGCGATTCCGCTTAATGCCTGGAATATGGAAGGGGTACCTGAACATTTGAAAATGAATTTCAGAGTCATTGATGATCAAGGCAAGCTGCTGGATTACGGCAGGGATTTGAAAAAGTTACAGCTAAAATATACCGCCAAAGCTGAGGACAGCTTTGACCAGATCGCCGCCGATGAATTGAATTATACGGGCTGTATTCAATGGGCATTTGATGATTTGCCCGATACTTATCAATTTATCCGGAACGGGCAAACCTTTGTTGGATTCCCGGCAATCGTTGATGAGGGTGATTCGGTTGGGGTGCGAATTTTTGACACTGAACAGAAAGCCGCATTGCAGCAACAGTCGGGTTTAATGCGTTTGTTTCAGTTGCAATTACGCAAAGAATGTACCTATCTCATCAAAAACATGCCGCAATCGGCAACTGTTGAATTAACCTATAATCGCCTACCCAAACACCCCATTATATCGGCGTTCCCCGGCAGAAACCCGGGAACAAATACATCTTATAAAGAAGATATGCTGTATTTAATTCTGTACAGCGTTTTTGTTGAGGGCAGAACCCTGCGCACTCAACAGGCGTTTGAGCAAAGTTTGCATAAACACAAGCCGGAGTTGATCGGTATTGCGAATGAAGCAGGAAAAATTGCACTGGAGATCATGGGGCTTTATGGTACAGTCAAAACACAGCTGAAACGCCTGAATGCCAATGATCCACTATCAAAAGATATTAATGAGCAATTGGACTTACTTATTTATGCGGGTTTTATCCGCAACACGCCTTACCAGCACCTTAAAGCTATCCCGCGTTATCTGAAGGCAATACAATACCGTCTTGATAAATTGGATAATAATCTGCAAAAAACCCAGGAAGTCAGCCGTTATTCAACACGTTTCTGGAAAGAGTTAGAGAAAAAAGCAAAAAAAGATACTGTCATTCCCGAACAAGACCCGTTCCGTTGGGCAATTGAAGAGTTTCGGGTTTCATTGTTTGCCCAGCAACTTAAAACTGCTTATCCGGTCTCTGCAAAACGCATGGATAAGGCCTGGGATGAGCTAAATTAGCGTTTACTGATTTTATAAAATAGTTATGTTTGAGAGTGTTTGTACACAGAAAAAATCAATGACTAACCGTTGCATTCATTTGAGCTGTCCAGAACCGTCAAATGACCTCATAAAAATAGTAACCTGTTGATAATTATTATTAATATAAGGTTGTCTTGTTTTTATACAATTTAACAAAACCGTAATAAAAACCGTCATTAAGAGAGGTATGTAACAATCAATCCACAGAGTTATCCACAGGCTTTGTGGTTAACTTGTGAAGAGCTTGTTTTAACAGGTAAATCCG
>JBBQCU010000156.1:0-7659 GCA_038319065.1 Methylococcales bacterium | reverse complement strand
TGCGTATCGTGGTCAAAGAGGCTTTGGAGATAGAAGAAGCTGTGCGAGTCGGTAAAACTATCGCCAACTAACCGTTGGTGAAAACAGCTTTTTTTGCCAGTGACCCGAACTGGGGACGGATTCTTGCCGCCGTTGGCCGCTCAGGTATAGAAAACATGGTACTGGAAAACGTGCAGATTTATCTGGACGACGTTTGCATCGTTAGAAACGGAGAACGCGCCGATGATTACACTGAAGAAGAGGGACAACAAGTGATGAATCAAGAAGAAATCACCGTAACGGTTAAACTGGGTCGTGGTAAAGCTGTCCAGGAAGTATTAACCTGTGACCTTTCTTATGATTATGTGAAAATTAATGCGGAGTACAGGACTTAAATGCTTCAAGTTGCCGTTGGTGTGGTAAAAAATACCAAGGGACAAATTTTAATTTCTTTACGTGATGAATCTTTGCATCAAGGCGGCTTATGGGAATTTCCCGGTGGCAAGATTGAATCCGGAGAAACGGCTGAACAGGCTTTGACGCGGGAACTTAACGAAGAACTGGCTATTACCGTGATCGCTGCAACACCTCTTATTACTATTAGGCATCAATATCCTGATCTAGCCGTACAATTGAATGTGTTTTTAGTGGAGCATTTTTCAGGCGATGCTAAAAGCTGTGAAGGTCAGTGCTTCAAATGGGTCAACCCGGCCGAATTGGCAAACCATGCATTTCCAGCTGCCAATCAACCTATTATTACTGCCACTCAATTACCACCCTATTATGCGATATTGGACGATGCGGATACATCACTTTTATTGGTTAATCTGCAAAAAATATTGGCCCGCCGCATTAAACTGATCCAGCTTCGTTTAAAAACAGTGCCCACCGAGATGATAAAAAAGTTTATTGAACAAGCCTATCCTTTATGCAAGCAACAAGACGCATCGCTATTAATCAATTCCGCTGTCATAAATGCAGAAGATTTTGGTGTTGATGGCATTCATTTAACCAGTCGCCATTTAATGTCTTTAACCAGGCGACCTGCCCTCTCGCACGGTACATCGAAACAAGCATGCTGGGTTGCGGCGTCATGCCATAATCTTCAGGAATTACATCACGCGCAAGCATTAGGTGTGGACTTTGTCGTGTTAGCGCCGGTGTTAGCCACTAAAACACATCCTGAAACAGAGCCGTTAGGATGGGAACAATTCGCCAAACTGGTTTCTCAAGTAAATCTTCCGGTTTATGCATTGGGAGGACTTTCTGAATCCTCTTTGGATACGGCGAGGCAAGCTGGCGCTCAGGGAATTGCCGCAATCACGGCTTTTTTGAGTATAAAAGATCTTGGTAAATTTAATAATTAATTAGCCAAATATTTTTCCAGTTTTTCTTTAAAAACCGGATTTTTCCTATATTCCATAAAGCCTGATAAATAGCCAAGATTAGTGGAAAGATTGCGAATATAAGTAATTAACGGAATGTAAATTTCTCGTCGCCAATCTTTATCTATTTTGCGTATCTTAGCTAGGGAAGGGTAGGAGATCAGTTTGTATATATATAATCCTATCAAAATAGTTCCAATCCATAAAACAGGATAAAAGAAACCTGATAAAAAACTGATCCATAACAATGCGTGGTTGCGTAGCCAATATAGGGTGCCTTTGATATCCCCCCAGACGATTCTCCCGTTTCCCTTCCCGTACAGAAAAAACATTTTAGCAATTTTTCGCAGGCTGCTACGTGGCCGCCAGAAAACAATTGCCTTAGGATTATGTACTATAACAAATCCATGCTGTTTTGCGGATATCGCAAATAACGAATCTTCCGCCGTATAAAGCCATTCCGGATAGCCGCCTGTTTTTTCCCATACTGTTCGGCGGAATGCCGAGCAACGGCCATAAAACAAGTGTTCCTGTTCCTTTGTTGCATGATCGGGTAGCGAAAGCAATCCGCTGTAATGTTCCAGAATTGTATGGGTTTCAGGATTGACTTTTCCTGAAACCGCATGAATTTCATCGTTATCCAATAGAGGTTTGGTTATTTCAAGCAACCAATTATTATCAGGGCGGCAGCCGGCATCGGTAACAGCGATAATGGCATTAGAAGAATTTGCAATAGCGATATTCCTGCCTTCAGAAATATTAGTATCAGGAGCCTGAAGAACCTTGAGTTGTTTGAATTGATTGTTATAAGAATTGAGTAAGTCCAATGTATTGTCCCTGGATCCTCCATCAACTACTATAATTTCATCGGGCTGCATGCTTTGCCTGGCCAAGCCCTCAAAGAGATCTTTTATCCCTTTTTCATCATTTAGTACCGTAGTAATCAAGGTGATATTTTTCATGTTATTAAATTATTCTTTCCAGTTCAAAAAACATCCCCAAATAAGACCAAACGCATGAGTAACATTCATACCTTGTCTCATCATTTCAGGATCAGATTTTAATCCGAGCTTTAACCATTTCAGAGTTTGCTTTACAGCTTGGTTAAATAGGAATATGGGAATACCAAAGATAGTTTTACCGTATTCTTCCAACTCATATCTTCCCTGGCTTATACCTGCAATAAAGTGAAGCTTAAAAAAATAGGAGCGCTTTATTTTCCAATTGTCTATATAGTGTTGAACAATCATTTCCGGCCTATAACGGATCCTGTATTTCCGGTCAACAAGTTGTTCAAACATGATCACGTCTTCGCCACCGCCTATCCCCTCTCCTTTTCTGTTATAACGTAAATCGAAACGTAAAGACGGGTTATCCTTAAAAATAGCCATGTTATAAGCTATATTGCCTGTCCATAAAGGTTTTGACGTATCGGAAATCCACAGAGCCTGAGGCCCATAGTCATGTTCACCAAGAAATCCCATTAGACTATCCGTGAGCCATTGCGGCCGAACCATTTCTTCAAAACAAACTTCTATTCTTCCACCCACGCAATCAGCATTTTCATTGATTAAAGCATCAGCAGCGGCATTTATTAATCCCTGAACGGGTATTTCGTCATCATCAATAAATAGCATGAAATCCGTGTCCAGGCATTCGGTAATTGCCCTGTTTCTTGCATACGAGATACCTTGTTGTGATTCTGTTACATATCGCAAGGGTATAATACCATCTTCCTCAGTGAGTTTTTGTAATACCTCTTCTGTTTGATCAGTACTGTTATTATTGATTATTAATATATCAAAAGGGATAGACGAGGTCTGTTTTCTTAAATCAGCGACAAGAGGTTTTAGTCTGTCGCAACGATTAAAAGTACAAATACAAACTGTAATAGCAGGGGTTTGGTTATTCATTATGAATCAACTGGAAAAATAAGATAAACATGCAGGCGCTTTCCGATTCTGTAGGGAGCCCACTACATGCGATGCTAGGGATGGGCAAATCAATGCTCAGTTTGATATTGAGCCATTACTCACTTTGACATGATTTATGAATTAAAAGCTGCTAGCGCTCCATGCCGCGTTGTATTCGATTTTTTAATTTTTCGTGATGATACGGCTAACGTTTTAATACGTCAATAACGTTTTAAAGAGAGTCGTCAAGATGACTGATTAGAATTTTGCCACTCGGCCTGGTCGCTAGCCGGCAAATGCCGGTCACGGTCATAGGGCGGCGCTTCATGCTCCGGCATGGCATCGCTGGGCCAGTCTTTGGCCCAAAGTTGCCGGGTTTCTTCATCGGCGTAGTAGCGGAGAAAAAGTTCGTTATCCTCCTCGCTGCCGCTGCCCACCAGGTCGATATGACAAGCCGAGTTTTCATTGACCGGCATGGCCGGGTTTTCCTCCCGCAACACCTGATGCCACAGTTCCTCATAAAACTCGCGATCACTAAGATGATCGGTGTTATAAAGAAACATGCGCAACATCGCCAGACCGCGTATCACTTCCCACAGTTTGGCGTTCAATAGCGAGTCATCAAGTTCTTCAGGAGCCGGCAACTCCATCCCGCCCTGCACCAGCAACTCAAAAGACGTGATCCATTCCGCTTCCTCAAAGGCCACCACATGTTCCCAAAACTGTTCCCTTAAATCTTGTGACATTTCTTCGGACTCGAAAAACGACAATTCGCCAGCCACGAATTCTTCAGCTCTGCGCTGCAAAGCCTGAATATGTATCTGCTTACCGGTGTCTTCTTTGGTATCTTTGGGCTTTTTGGGCATTATTGTGTCCTCTGGAATTAGTGTCTGTCATCGTCGTGGTTAAAGTGAGGTTTTTCAATAGATTCTATATAATCTCGCTGTCTAGAGATGTAATTTTAAGCAACCTTCAGTCCGTATAACAAGTTATTATCTAACATCTGGATAGCTTTTACTTTCTTAAAGTACAATTTGGCAATAGAAAAAAGCCCTATTTCCCTACAAAATTCAGCGTTTTCACTTGCCTTCCTGTGCTAGACTAACTCATAAAACATCATTCATTCACTACAACGGCGCGAATAGCGCAGGAGGCAAAATGCCTGAAAATAATTGGATCAATGATCAGTCTCACACGCTTACGGAAATGATTCGTAACCAAGGTCGCTTTAGACGTCCAAAGAGTGACATAGAACTCATCGAACACTCAATTCAACGAGAATGCAAAGCGCCCATCAACGCGCGTTTGGCATCGAACGGCGCGCTATGTGTCGACACCAATCGCACAGGACGCTCTCCCGCTGACCGGTTCATCGTCGAGGGAAAGTATTCTGCACAAATCAACTGGAATTCCGTCAACAAAGAAATGCCGCGTGAAGTCTTTCTGTCGCTCATGGAGCGGGTCATGGATCACGTGGAACACCTCGCTGAGCCGCTATTTTTCTCTGATGATCTCTATATCGGAAAAGATAGCCAGTATCGTCAACCGATCCGTCTTGCAACTAAATACGCATGGCATCACCTGTTTGGACGCAACTTTTTCATCAAGGGAGAACAGCACGACGGGACCAGAAAACCCTGGACATTACTGAGTGTTCCTTCATTTGTCACCGTTCCGGAACGGGATTTCACGCATAGTGATGGCGTCATCGCCGTTGACCTGGATGAGCAAGTTATTTTGATCGCAAACCGCACTTACGGCGGCTGTGAATGGAAAGCGTTCTTTACGGCAATGAACACACTTCTTCCTCTGGATGATGTGCTCACGATGCACTGCGGCGCGAACATTACCAAGAAAGACGGCAAAGTTACCCTGTTCCTGGGGCTCTCTGGCACCGGGAAAACAGCACTCTCTGCCGATCCTGATTGTCTCCTCATTGGCGACGACGGTCACGCCTGGGGACCTGATGGTATCTTTAATCTTGCCGGAGGTTGCTATGCGAAGCTCCACGATATCACCCGGGAACGGGAGCAATTGATCTGGGATGCACTTCGCTTCGGGACCATCATGGAAAATGTCGTGCTGGATAACAATCGCGATTCTGATTTTGAAACAGGGCCGGAGAACATCCGGGGACTCTACCCCATGGAGTTTATTGACGATGTCTATCCCGGCGAACACGCCGGACACCCGGACGCGATCATTTTCCTCACTTGTGATATGTTTGGAGTGCTTCCCCCGGTCGCAAAACTATCCCCCGAACAAGCGGCGTACTATTTTGCAGCGGGCTACACCACCAAGATCGGCAGTACGGAGGCGAATAGCCTGCATGACTTCGAACCCACGTTCAGCGCCTATTTCGGGGAAGTATTTTTCCCACTCTTGAGCACCTATTATCTTGAGTTATTCCAGGAAAAATTGCGTCAGCATAACGTACCGGTATACCTCGTCAACACCGGGTGGACCGGGGGACCCATGGGTTCTCCCGCCGGCCGGAGATTCTCCATCGCAACATCCAGAAATATTGTGCATGCCATACAGCACAACAAAATCCATGATGAAGACCTGGTACTCCTGCCCGAGCACAACCTGCTTGTCCCCAAACATATCCCGGGTGTTGATGAACGAAATCTCAACCCATCGAATATGTGGCAAGATCAGGCTGGGTACAATTCCGCTTGCCTGGAACTCAATCAGCTCTTCCATGCCAATATGACCCGGAAGTTTCCCGATATGGACAGGGCGATCCTCGCATCAGGACGTCCACAACTATAACGAAAATATTCCAGGCCGGGCGGCCTATTTACCCAGTCCCTAATGTTTGTGCCGGACTCACGGTACAAGGATTATAGAATGTCCAGGGCACATTTGAACATTTGGGAAGGGATCAAACTCCGTCCCGCCCAGCAATGGAACAGGCTTGGTGACAGGCCGGAATAAGACCACCCAAGCCTGTCCCGAGCCCTTCGGCTCCGCTCAAGAGAGTCTTGTCGAAGGAAGTAGCGCATGGTGGCGTTTCCGGCTCGTAGAAGCATACATAGAGCATATTGAAAATTTAACTAAGAAATTATTTAAACGTGAACATCAGAATGCTTTGGTTTTCTACAACTGTTCATTAATTTATTACTATGCCATGCTACACTAAAACCCGCTTTAAACCGGAGAAGCGGCCATGCGTCACAATCGTGCCGAAGTTGATTTTATCACCGAAAAAGAATATCTAGCCAGAGAGGCGTTAGCTGACGAAAAACACGAATATTTCAATGGTTTTGTCTACCGGCTGCACACCGACCCGACCACCAACATGGCAGGTGCAAGTGACGCGCATGTCAAAGTTACAGGCAATGCTCATTACGCCCTTAAAACGCATCTGCGCGGTTCACCATGCAGTCTGTATATGGCCGATATGCGTCTTAAAATTGACAGCAAAGACAAGGCATGGTTCTATCCCGATGTTATGGTCACTTGCGACCCTGAAGACCGGCAACGCGATACCATGAATCAATCCCCAATACTGGTCATCGAAGTGCTGTCACCCAGCACGCAAGACTATGACCGGGGTGGAAAATTTGCCATTTACCGTCAGCTAGCTTGCTTGCGTGAGTATGTGCTGATCGACCCGACACAATATCTTATTGAAATATTCCGTCTCAATGCACATACACGCTGGGAACTGTTTGGTTTTGAAGGAGCAGACAGTATCGTTGAACTCACAAGCATCGGGTTTCATTGTGCTCTGAGGGATTTCTACGAAGATGTTGTTTTTACGTGATATGGGCTTTCCACGCAGTTTTACAATTGGGCAATGGCTTTTGATCTAAGTGCCTCACCGGTGATTTCGAACCGGCGCTCGACGGAGGAACGCAACAACCGGTCGCTGGCATAGTCCTCGAAGGTTTTGCTCGCCACGAATTCCAGTATGGCAGCGGCGGCTTCCCTCGCATCCCAGAGATAGGCACGTGGATCACGCTGCATAGACGACTTTGCGGCTTCGATTGACACTAGCCTGGACATAGGGGTTGCGCAGGGCGGAGGATTCCGCCAGATCAACGGCGCACCCAAGGATTTGCGACAAGTCAGCTTGTAACCCAAAAAAAACCTTTAGCGTAGTGCTCCCGGCGGATGGCGAGAACTCCACCAAGAAATCGGCATCGCAGCTTTCCGGGACAAAATCGGTTGCACGCGCAGCTGAACCGAACACCTTAAGCCGTTGCACGCGATAGCGCCGACAGAGTTCAGCAATGGCGGACTGATGTTGATGGATAAATGGGTGCATTTTTAAGCCTTTTTAGTTTATGTACAGCCGGTTCGATAATCTTTGTTTAATTTCTGTCGGGTAGCGTTTAAGGCGTAGGCCGGAATAAGACCACCCAAGCGAAGTG
>JBBQCU010000155.1:0-7663 GCA_038319065.1 Methylococcales bacterium | reverse complement strand
AGAAAATACTGCGTTAACCCCAGCAGTAAATCCGGCATGCTTTCGTAGCCCTTCAAATACACCTCTTCATATTTCACCGGGCGCCACAGCCGTTCAACAAAAATGTTGTCCAGCGCCCTTCCTCGTCCATCCATGCTGATCGTGATGCCGCTCTTGATCAATACGCTAGTGAAACACTCGCTGGTAAATTGCGAGCCCTGGTCGGTATTGAAGATCTCCGGCGTACCGTAGGCCTTGATGGCGGCTTCCAGACAATCCACACAGAACCCTGCATCCATGGTGTTCGACAGCCGCCATGACAGTATCTTGCGGCTGTACCAGTCAATGATTGCCACCAGATACACGAAGCCGTGCCGAAGCCGAATGTAAGTGATGTCGGTGCTCCACACCTGATTGGGGCGGATGATGGCTAAGCCCCTTAACAGGTATGGATAAATCTTGTGCTCCGGATGTGGCTTGCTGGTGTTCGGGCCCGGAGCCATGCCAGCCAGTCCCAACTTTTGCATCAAACGTTGCACCCGCTTGCGATTAACGGCGTAGCCACGTCCACGTAAGTATTCCGTCATGCGCCGCGTGCCATAAAACGGGTGCCGCGTGTACTCTTCATCGAGCTCGTTCAACAGCATGCCCTCAAACTCGTCCACGGTTTTCTGTGGGCGCTTTTTCTGCTCATACACCACCGAGCGCGTCACCGCGAGAAGCCTGCATTGCGTGGATAGGGCAAGTAATCCATCCGGCTCTATCCACGCCTGTCGTTCAACTACAGGCTGAGTCCAGACTTTTTTTTAAGCCAATCCAATTCCATGTTGAGTTGCCCGATCTTGGCGTACAGCCGGTCTGGGTCACTCTGCGCATTGGTCTGTTTAGGGCCACGCTTGCCTTCAAATAAACTACCTGCATTGGCAAGCAATTCCTTCTTCCATTGGGTTACTTGAGTTGGATGGACTCCGAACTCCTGTGCAATCTCATTGACGGTTTTATTGCCTTTGACCGCTTCCAGTGCTACCTTGGCTTTTTGCGCTCCGGTAAAAATCTTCCGTTTGCTTTCGCTCATTTTCTGCCTCTTTTTTACGACAGGTCATAGCTTAAACTATTGTCCGGATTTTGGGGTCCACTATAGTTGGCGAGGTAATGATATTTTGCCCACCATAATTTTAAACAATTAGCAGAACCAATAGATGTGCCTCGTACATCAGCACATCTATTGATTAATTGGACTCGAAACTCCCCTCCCGATTCGTGAATATTTCTGCGTTTTTTTGTCAAAGCTATAGTAAATATATTGGTGCATCCCGCCAGCAAAGTCAGCCTCAATTAATTGACTTGCCTCTTCTTCCGACCCAAATAGCTGGAATTCGTTGTGAATTGACGGGCACCTGCAATTTACAGAGCCCTTCTTTTCATTGATCATTTTTCCTGCCAGATATTCGATGGAATCTTTTATGAAATAGTACGTGTAGTAGTAAGTCAGCGGTGAATCTTTAAGCCACTCTCTAGGTTTGGCAGTTAAAAATCGACCAGCATCGCAGTATACGAGGTAAATCTCAGCCAAGGTAGTGTCACGATATTTGGCGAAATATTCCAATTGGCCTGAGTGTAGTTTATCGGGAAACCTCAGAACCCACGGCTCTTTATATTCTTCATCAAAGTCATCATTTTGAACAATGGTGAATTCTGGAAACTGCTCGTAGTGTAAAGTTGAGCTTAGTTCATGTTCAAACATTTTCCAGTTGTCACAGTCATGAAGATAGTTTTTTAAATGGTCAATTGGCTTTAATCTTTCTGGATTAAACTCGTTGTCGAGTTCTTTTTTCAAAAATTCATAAACTTCTCTCAACTGATCAATTTTCATTTCGAAAATTAATTTTAAAAGTGTCGAAACATCATAAATATCCTCCTCTGGAAAAAATATCAGTTTATGAGGATTTAAATAAGCATGGGTTCTAAGTTTGCTTGCATCCTTAGAAATGGAAATAAATTTGAAAGCGTAACTCGAATAATTGGAATTAATTTTGTTTAAGGAAAACTCAATTTTTGGCTTGGTTGCTGTGCCGGAAATTGACACGACAATGTTATTTGTTATATCAACTAAATCAATACCAGGCTCATTATGATGTTCTGTTTTTTTCAGATTCCAGCCAAATATTAGGTTAAAAAGATCCCGAAAGAATATTTCTGAGTGAATATGGACATCAAGCAAGTTCAAACTTCCGCCCAAATCAATACAGGTAGCAAGTGAGCTAAGTTTTTCGTTTATGAAATTGAAATAGTTTGAACGATTCATAATGGACTTCCGTTGTGTTGATTGGTTAGCTCGGTAGCTCGTAGGATGTGCAGACAAAGGAAGCACATCATTCCGTGTGGGATACATGTAATATTGACGCGCTACATTGCGTTCAGTACATGCTAAGAGCAGGTAAACATACAATCGAAGATTAAGTTGACTATATCTCAACTACGCAAGGAAACTCATTAAAGATAAGGCTACGCTCCAGTTCTCCTGTGTTTTTATAAAACATCATAGTACCTTCTGCACCGCACACCCAAAATTCTTTACAGCCTCTGGCAAAATATAACTCCTTTTTTTCATCCATCTCCGCAGTGGTATTTGATGGTGACAGAATTTCAACACACAGTTCAGGCGCTTCAATAAAGGGCGTCATATCCTTGTTTGTTTGGATAAATTGAGGTGATGCCCAGGCAACATCCGCCACTTTTGTGCCTTCGCTGGTTTCTACCGAGCATTCCGCAATCACTGTGCCGGTTTGCGTCAGCCGGCTGAGCAAGGCAACAATTTTTGCCTGGTAGATGCCGTGCTTGTTTGATGCGGGACTCATGACGATATTGCCCCATTTATCAGTCTGAATTTTATAAGGTAAATCGGCTAATAGGGGATTTTCACAAATACTTGCCCAATTCATAAAATTATCCTGCGAGGATTCAATTAGTAGTTTGACGGTTTGCCTGTGCGGATCGTTAGAGTATGAACTTAAAACGTCCTAGTTAATATGCACTTAATAACTTGACCATTTAATCCCCTCACCCCAGCCCTCTCCCGGAGGGAGAGGGAGCAAGTTCTTAAAGTTATTTCATGCTCTTTTCTAAACCGCCAACGCCAATTCCGTACGCATGTCATCAATGACTTTTTTGTAATCAGGCTGGCTGAAAATCGCTGAACCTGCGACAAAAGTATCTGCACCTGCCGCTTTAATTTCGCGGATATTGTCGGTTTTTACGCCGCCGTCAATTTCCAGGCGAATATCAAAACCGCTGGCATCGATTAATTTTCTGACTTGACGTAATTTACCCAGCGCGGAAGGGATAAATGATTGTCCGCCAAAGCCGGGGTTTACCGACATTAACAAGATGATGTCCAGCTTGTCCATGACATGCTCTAAATGATGCAGCGGCGTACCCGGATTAAAAGTTAAACCCGCTTTACAACCACTTTCTTTAATCAATTGCAGGGTACGGTCGATATGTATCGATGCTTCCGGATGGAAGGTTATGATGCTGGCGCCGGCTTTGACAAAGTCCGGAATAATGCGGTCAACAGGGGCAACCATCAAATGCACGTCAATCGGCGCAGTCACACCATGTTTTCTCAAGGCTTCGCAAACCAGCGGTCCGATGGTCAGATTGGGTACAAAATGATTGTCCATGACATCAAAATGCACAATATCCGCACCGGCGGCTAAAACCTTGTCAACTTCCTCGCCTAATTTGGCGAAATTAGCTGAAAGGATGGAGGGGGCAATCCAGTTTTCGTTCATGTTCTTATCCTCTGTGTAAAATGGCTTATTATATCTTTTTTTTTACCGGTTGATCTTCGTTATAAAATAACGGCGCTTGCCATCATACAGGAAACACAATCGATGAAACTAGTGACATTTACTCATAATAAACAAACGCGTGTAGGCGCTGTAATTGACGATGCCGTTGTTGATAGTCAAGGCTGCGCTGATATGCCGGCCTCTATGATCGAATTTCTTGATGCTGGCCCCAAAACTTTGCAAGCCATGCAGGAACTAATTGACAGTGGCCGCGCGCGGATCGCCCTGAATGAGGTCAAGCTGAATGCCCCGGTGCCAAGGCCGGGGAAATATCTGGGAATTGCCCTTAACTATGCCGACCATATTGCCGAAACGGGTCGTGCCCAACCCGAATACCCCGGTTTTTTTAGCAAACAAAGTACCTGTGTTATTGGTTGCGGTGATGCCATTCATAGGCCTAAGGTGTCAGATAAGCTGGACTATGAAGGTGAACTGGCTTTTGTTATCGGAAAGCGTTGCCGCCATGTTCCTGTCGATAAGGCGCATCAGGTGATTGCCGGTTTTACCATTGCCAACGATGTGTCGGTACGCGACTGGCAAATGCGTTCGCCCACCCTGATGATTGGTAAATCATTCGATACGTGTGGTCCGATGGGCCCCTGGATAGTCACCCCTGATGAACTTGGTGATCCTCATAATCTGGCCATTAAAACCTGGATTGATGATGAGTTGCGGCAGAATGGTAACACCCTGCAAATGATTTTTAATTGCTATGAAATGATTGCTTATTTATCACAAGCAATGACGCTGGAACCTGGCGATGTTATTACAACGGGTACACCCAGCGGTGTCGGCGTGAAAATGCAGCCCCGAGGTTATATGAAACCCGGACAAACAGCCAGAATTGAAATTGAAGGCATAGGGACACTGTTTAATCCGGTTATTGAAGAACCGGAGAATTTGGCGATGTACTAACTGCTCTTTCCGAGATGAAAAAAACTTAATTTCTTCTGCCATGATTTGTCAACCGGTCTTATTGGCAAAGGAAATAAAACCGTTACTTTTAATCCGCCAAATTGCGACACGCCTAAAATAAGGTCGGCATTATGGATAGCGGCGATTCGTTGCACGATGGAAAATCCCAGCCCCGTGCCTTTTGCCGTACTCGCCGTTTCCACACAGCGATGAAAGCGTTCCAGGGATTTTTGATATTGATCGGGGGCTATGCCCGGTCCTGAATCTTCAATACACAACTGCAAATATTTCTTCTGCCCAGTCACAGTTATCAGTACATTGCCTTTGGCTGGCGTATATTTGATGGCGTTATCAATAATATTCCGTATCAAAATTGAAACCAACGGCCCGTTAACAATAACCGGGACGGCGTTATCCTCAACAAACTCCATAACAATCTGTTTTTTATGTGCCTCCGGTTCCAGTTCGGCGATAACTTGAACAACTTCTCGGCTCACCATCGTATTTTGTTTGGTTAAAAACTCCGTATTGGATTCAATGCGCGAGAAGGTCAGCAATTGCTGGACCATATAAGTCATTCTGTTAACAGCCTGTTTTATACGGCACAGAGCCTGTTTACGCACCTCCTCATCAGTCGTTCTCAAGGCAACATGCGCTTGTGTTAGCAATCCGGCTAACGGTGTTCTTAGTTCATGCGAAGCATCCGCTGTGAACCGGCGCTCATGCTCAAAAGCCCGCTCAAGTTGGACAAAAAGATTATTGATTTCATTAACCACCGGCACAATTTCATTAGGCAGCTTTTTGGTGGATAGTGGCTTAAGGTAGCTGGCTTCGCGTTTGGCGAGCGCTCTTTCCAGGCGGTTTATGGGCTTTAACGACAGACCCACAATAAACCAGATGACTAAACCTAAAAGGGGCAGTCCGATAAGGAATTGGGTAACCAATTGGGATGATATTTCATCCGTTAATTCAGTCCGGATTTCTTCTTTTTGGCCGACATGGATAATATATTCGCCCGTTGCATTGGTAATGCTGTAAATATGCCACTCATGGCCATCAATTTTGGTTTCGCTGAAACCATGATCTGAAGAAGAAAATGCAAACGTGGGCGCACTATCGGAACGTAACATTAACCCATCCTTTTTAGACCATAGCTGAAAGGCTATTTTTCTTTCGTATTTATGGCCTAACGCATTCGCTTGTAACAAATCGTCAAATATAGGCCATAACTGTTCATCAATATTGGTTTGATTGAAACCATGAACTGAAAAGGAAGGTTCGTTTTCTGAGCGAAGTAATAAACCATCATCCTCGGACCACAGTTGAAAAGCGCTTTTACTTTTGAACTTACGTTTTAAAGCATAGGTGTGTAAAATCTCGTCGGCCTTCTCCTGCTCCTGACTCCAATGCCCTGACAATGAGCCTTCACGCAGCAGGCTTTCTACAAAGGCATTAAGCACTTTTGCCGATTGCGCCAATTCTGCATCAAACAGATTGGCGACTTCATCACGGGTTACTTTATAATCGACATAGGCTGCAATTCCCCAAATCAACATCGACGCGGAAAGCAAACTGACTAACAATAATTGCCGAAGAGAATAATTCATAGCTCATCATCATTGTCAATGATATAGCCTACGCCTCTGACAGTGCGAATAAGGGTGGAATCGAGTTTTTTCCTAAGATAATGAATGTGAACCTCTACGGTATTGCTTTCTACATCAGAGTCCCATGAATAAAGGCTTTCTTCAAGCCTGGAACGGGAAACAACCTTACCGATGTTACTCATCAGAAAACTCAGAATCTCAAATTCTTTTTGTGAGAGATCCACCTTTTCATTGTGAAAGGTAACTTGATGAGAAGCGGGATCCAGGACAATACCTTTATATTCAATAGTCGGCGCACTTCTTCCCTCACTCCTTCTTGCCAATGCTCTTAACCGGGCACAAACTTCATCCAGTTCAAACGGTTTAATAACAAAATCATCCGCACCACTATCCAAACCTGATACCCGGTCAGGAATAGTATCCTTTGCCGTTAAAACCATCACCGGGGTTTCGTCTTTACGGCTTCTTAAGGCTTTCAAAATTGACATGCCATCCATATCGGGCAAGTTAAGATCCAATACGATCAGTTCATAACTATTAAGTTTTAAAGCCTCATCGGCCAGCTTGCCGTTGGTTAACCAGTCGACAGCATAGCCCTCCATTTTTAAACCGGCAACCAAACCATCGCCCAGTATTTCATCATCTTCAACCAGTAAAAGCCGCATTCATCCTCCAAAATCATTCATCATTTGAATAATTGTTACAACAAATTAAAATGATTATATCAGATTGACTAAACTGATTTTTTACTGATCAACCCGGTTTAGGGAATAACTTTCCTTGGCATTATTTTATTGGCGACTGGATATCATGCCTGACTGTTGCATGTAACGAAAAAGCGGGGGAGGTGTACCATTCGTTTCATGGAACAGTAAGTGATGTGGGTATTCATGAGAACAAGTACATCGGCGCGAGTGCAAAAGCATCGTGCGGCTTACTTTGATTTTTATCTTAATAATTAGTCTTGTATGCTAAGATACAATCGTGCTATGGTATATTAATGTTCACTAATATACCAATTTATTTTCAAGTTTTCCGGTACCTTTGTTTGTTTGACCAGGGCTCATGACTTTTTCGCTGTTCAGTGTCTGTACCGGTTCACTTTAATGGGATTTACAATTGACCTTGAAACCATTGTAAAAACACAAGGCACGCAATAATAACTATTTAATGAGGAGAGTAGCATGGCTCGTATTGTAATTTTAGGTGCAGGCATTGGCGGCGTACCAATGGCTTTCGAAATGAAGGAAACGGTTGGGAAAATGCATGATGTCATCGTCATTTCCGATAGCCCTACTTTTCATTTTG
>JBBQCU010000154.1:0-7706 GCA_038319065.1 Methylococcales bacterium | reverse complement strand
AATTCCCGGCGGACACCAGCCCGCGCCCATAGTTGGTACGGTTTTTAGCACCCAATCGACAATGCTGTCCGATGGGTTGAGCATAACAAACTTGGCTTTGGCTTCTGAGCCGCCACCCTTGGCCGCTATATTAATTTCAACCGCGTCCCCAGGAACGACTTCCATATGAACGACAGCCGGCGTGTTATCCTGGGTATTGATGCGTTTGCCGGCAGGATCTTTTAGTATCGAAGCACGCAAAACATTATCAGGATGGCTGTAGGCGATTCGAACGCCTTCATTGACCATATCGGTGACACTAAGATTGGTTGCCCATTGCACGTCCATACCAATTTTTAAAAAGACAGTGACAATCCCCGTATCCTGACATATCGGTCGATGGCCCTCCGCACACATCCGGGAATTGATTAATATTTGCGCCATCGCATCCTTGGCGGCCAAACTTTGCTCTTTTTGATAGGCTTCATTTAAGGCTTGTATAAAATCCAGCGGATGATAATAGGAAATATATTGCAGTGAGTCGGCGATACTTTGGATAAAGTCGTCTTGGCGAATAAGGGTCATTGAGTTTTTCCTGTTATGAATCGGTAGCTGTAACCTGCGCAAAATGCAACAGGCTGAGAACAATCACTTAATAGCAGTGATCTACTCATCCAGATCTTCAGCGAGAAGTTTGGATTGCCGGCCATAATTTGGTGCAATGCTGATAAGCAGCGTAACTAATGCTGCAACATAAGGAACAGCTTGCACCGATAGTACTGCTATCCATAGTCTACCGCTTAAATTATCGAAATGATCTAAAGCACACATTGCAGCAATGCCCGAACCTAACAATACAAGCAAGAACAATTCCTGTCTTATTGTCATTAATCCGCTAAATAAAGGCCCCTGTTTTTCATATTTGGGCGTACGCATAAAGGGTTTGCCTGAGGTAAACAAACCCTGCATCGTACCTCTGGCGACCGTATGGGTTAAGGACAAGCCTGATAGCGCCGCACCTAATGATTGCCACAATGAACAAGGAACACGTGCTTGATATAGCCATAAGCCGCGCAGAATTTTAAAGCTGAATAAACCTACAGTCGGCAATAAAAACACATTGGCGGGAAGTTCGCTGTGTATCGGATCAGTGAGTATTAGTCCCGTTAAAATCAAGCTGGCCGTCGTAAACAGCAAAGCCAGGGCATCGGAAAACCATGGCAGCCAGCCGGCAATAAAATAATAACGTTGAGCCGCGGTCAGCGGTGATTTTTTTGTGGGTAAAAAGCTGCGCCAATGACCCTTGATAATTTGCATTGCCCCATAAACCCAGCGGAAGCGTTGCGTCATATAACCTGACATGGTATCTGGCATTAACCCGCGGCCAAACGAATCCTTCACATAAACCGAGTCATAGCCTGCTTCAAACAAACGCAAGCCTAGTTCACTGTCTTCACAAATACACCATTCTGCCCATTTGCCCACTTCCAATAAAGCAGACTTTCTAATCATGGTCATCGTGCCGTGTTGAATAATGGCGTTATATTCGTTTCTTTGCACCATACCAATATTAAAAAAGCCCGCATATTCCCAGTAACAAAAGGATTTAAAGAGGCTTTGATCGCGGTCACGATAATCCTGTGGGGATTGTACAAAACCGACATTTTCATTATCAAAATAAGGCACCATACATTTAAGCCAGTCTGGCGACAAAACATAGTCGCTGTCAATAACCGCAATAATTTCAGCGTCGCTGGCGGTTTGTTCAAGTGCATGGTTAATTGCCCCTGCTTTGAACCCCGGCCAGTTTTCCAGATGGAAGAACCGGAACATAGGCCCCAGCCGCTCACAATCATCACGAACCGGCTCCCAAACCGCAGGGTCTTTGGTATTATTATCCATTACCAGTACTTCAAGATTGGGATAATCTACTTTCGCCAGAGCCTCAAGCGTCTTGCGAACCATCATCGGGGGTTCATTGTGGATTGGCAAATGCAGTGAAACTTTGGGATATTTAAAATCTGCTGAGGGTTTCAGTGGCTGAAATGCTCTCTTTGTCTTTCGATGCCAGATCACTTCGGCAATTTCCAGGCTTTCTATTAACAGGATGATGACCGCCATAATCTGCATCAGCAACATAAGACCCCAAAACATAACGCTGAGTTTGGTTTGGTATTGCTGGGCTCCAATGGAGGCAGACCAAAAAATGACCGAAGCTGCAAGGTTGGCGATTAAACCGAAAAACAGTACGCCGGGCAGTTTTAAAGTACTGCGGGTGAATAAAAACAAACCCATCAGCACCATACTGAAAACAGCCGCACCGGCGGCCCAGTTTTTCCACCCGGGCAAAGTAATGACATCGGCATCCATCGGGTATTTAGGTTGCCGGTCGGCATTAAAGATACCACAATAAGCGCCCGCTGAGCCTTCTATGGACTTTTTCCAGGGCTGGTCAAAGGCTTCAACAATGTAATACGTAATTTTTTCAGTATCGGCCCGATTAAGAAACTCTCGCAAGAATTTTGCCTGATTGGATATCGAAGGTATTGCATGTTTAAAGGGTTGGCCATCTGACGGCCAGCCAACTTCAGTAATAATAATGGGTTTATTCGGATAAGCCTGCTGTACTTCATGAAAACGATCAAGCGCATAATCGACGGCGTCATCGGCGTCAATGCCTTCCCAATAAGGCAAAAGATGCACCGCTATAAAATCGACTTCGGGAACCAGATCAGGGTTTTTCAACCAGACATCCCAAGTTTCAGAGGTACTTACCGGCCGCCAACTGCGTTTTTTTACTTCGCGGATATAATCAATCAAGGCTGCTTTTGGTATATCATTGCGCAGTAATACCTCGTTACCGACCATGAGCCGGATAATTTTGGGATTATTCTGGCGGCCGGCTTCGATCAAAGTTTCGATTTCCTGGCGATTTTTTTCCAAATTACCATCTATCCATGCGCCTAAAGTAACATTTAAATTATGTTTGGCGGCCAGTTCAGGAATTTTGTGTTGTCCTTTGAGCATACTGTAGGTACGTACAGCGTGGACTTTATTTTCAAGCAGAGCCAGATCTCTATCCATGTCTGCTTCGCTGGGATAGGTATTACTTGTTGGTGAATCTTGCTTGCGCATGGGGTCATAAGTGACTCCCATGGTGGTCTTGGTCCACGGCTGTAATTGCAGAGGGTTGTTGATATAGCTCCAAATACTGAAATTAATAACAACGAGCAATGCGATTACAAATAGAATAGCTATCTTTCTTTTCATCTGGGTATTGTTAAAGTTATCGCCCGTAGCGAAAGTGTGTTTGATTGGGAGTTGTTCTTTGGGTTTAGCGACTTGATTTAAGTGATTCCCTGTATTGTTGGAAATCACCGTTTTCCTAATCTTTAAAGGCAATTAAAAAAATAATTAAACAGAATATTTTACACGGGTTCTAAAACTAGCAAGAAATTATTTGCTCAGCCAGAGACTGTCCGGCTTTGATCTTCAGGTGAATAGGGGGTTAACTTAAAGCGATTTCATTAAGAAGGCTCCGCAATTCCGGCGGGGCAATTGGCGTGGCTTAAATTGAAAGCCCACTTCGATTCATATTGTGCCAAACTTTTTATGTAATTATGGGTTTGGAAACCTGCCATCAATCAGTTTATGATTGAGCATCATGCAGGATAGCTCGTTTTACTTTACACTCAGTCACTGATGTGAATTTTATATAGAGAAAGCAAGCTTTAATTCGAACCTATTCACAGTCCCTACTAATCCTCGCTGGAGTCAATTATCATGAATTCATTTAATATTTCGTCCGGACTTAATTTTGCGAGTCAAAAACAACTGGAAGAACTGCAACACATCAACCTGCAATTAGCCGCCCTCGGCCAACCGACTTGTGAAGTTGAAGGTGATCAGCAATATCTTAAAGTTGCAGATAGTTTGTTGAAAAACTATTCCCAGCAACGCCGTCTTCTGGCCAAGTATCGTTGCCCGGCTGATCAACGTATTCAGGATTTCCTTAACGCTTATTTGCAGGAAAACGGTGTAGACGTCTCCATTAGTATACCTGGAGAGACTTTTGTACTGGAACGTAAAGGACTGGCAAGGGAGCTGTCTTTGCCGTTTCAGCACAATGAATTTCATTCCGCCTATGTTGATTCTTACCGGATGCGGCAGGGCGTCCTGCATAATCCACAGAATGACCGGCGCACCACTAAAGGTGTATTTCATATTGTCGCCGGCGGTCTTCCTGTTCCGGCTGACAAGAACGAAGTACCGGTAGCGGCTTATGCGGAATTATTGCGCATCGCACTGTCTCCTCCGGATGATCTGTTATGCTTGCCTTTCACCAGTAGACAAGAAAATTCTGCAAAACTCTGGTTATCTTTATTAATCAGACCTATTGTGGTTCCCGAAATTTCAGGCTTGAGCCCTAAGAAAACCATGGAGACCCGGTTTTTTGCGCCGGGTGGGCTGGTCGCCAATCTGGATTTTGTAGAATCTATTTTTGGTAATGCCGGCGCCCCGTTTCTACCTGAAAATGATGCTGCTCTGGATATTGACCAATGGACAGGTCATACCGGTTGCATTATTCTCGCACCGCATCTGGTGTGGTGTCGTAAACAGGCAATCGGTCTGCCTCATTATGGAGATGCCAGCGAGCGTCAGCGCAAAGACGGCATGTGCTGGCAAAAAGAGGAAGATCTCTACAACGAGGGTAAACCGTTTAAACTCGTCTGCCGGAATATGCAAGGTGTTGTTGTTACGCTGATTGCCGATAATTATTTTGGTTACAGTAAAAAAGAAATCAAATCCCAGATCAGCTATTCCGCCAATCTGTTCGGCGGTTGTGAAGAGGAACATTCCGGTGGCGCGCTGGCTTTTCCAAGAGCGATTCTGGGGGAAATTTATTTGCCTCAGGGTGCTGATAGAAATGAACGTTATCCTTTTGACATACTACGTCAGCTTTTAGGCCCTGCCATAGATTATAAAGATGAAGGTTATGCGATAGATAAAAAACATTCCTCCATTATTTTTATTCCGGATACGGCGCAAATCAATATCCAGCAACAGCAGATAAGCTGGGAGCTTGAAGGACATACCCATGCAATCAAACTGCTCATCAATCACACTTATGTTTATCCCAATGTCTTCAGGGTCCATATGGAACGCCATCCGAATGCACCCAGCTGGCGGCTGGTCGGCACTCATCCCGAAGGCACCTTTTGCCATAAACCGAGTACTGTATCCGGAGGCGGCAAGTCGGAGATCTCCAAATCAATTGCCGGCGCCATTATTTCCGGCGCTGTTTTTGTCGATAATTTTGATAAAGACATGGACATGGTTGCTGACATTTTTGAGCATGATTATTCCAACCGGTTTAGAGACCCCGAACGTAACGGCATCGATCAACGCAGGCTCCTTAGTAATAAACGCACGCTAGGCTCAGTCATCAAACTACTGACACCGTCCATAACTGAGTATTCCGATGACTATAACCATTGGTTGAAGCAAATTCCCCAACATATTTGGGCACTGGTCCTGATGATTAAGCGTTTTTACAAAACGGAATGGGGTCAAAACTGGCGGGAGCATTTTTCTGTCGATCTGGTAAATGGCTATCCAGGCAACGAATTGAAATTTCATGGCCGTAAACTGATCGCCAGCTACTTGCGAGTTGGTTTTGACAGTAATGGCGCCTGGCGTGTTTTCAAGTTAAGACAGGACTTTATAGCTTCGGCTAAAGTCCAGATGGAAGATGATATAACCGCTTCCACTGTCGTGCCGGCAACCACTCTTAAAGGGCTTAATCCCGACTATAAAAACTCGAGTGTTAAACTGGTCGATAACTGCGAGCAAAGTTTTTTTCAGCGTCCCGATGACGCCGTCCACCGGGGTACGGATTTACAGACTGAACTCGATTTATCGGGCACTGACAATTTTATTTCCAATTTTCAACCGCTCACCCCAAAAGATGCCCGTGAACTGATGGAAGACGTCATTCACTTTGAGGAATTCAGTAAGCCGATGCGCAACCTCATCACTCAAGCGGCACAGGGCAGGGAAGGTGAATACTTTGTATCTTCAGCCCATCCACGCCTGGTTGACGGCAAACCCAGCCTAAATGTGCGCTATCTGCAACTCCGTCCGGATATTGTTAACCCTGTCACGCGCTATCTTTCAGAAATATCAACCTGTCTGGCCCGTGGCCTCGGCGCGGATCAAGCGGTGTATTTCCCGGTTAACTCGGTGCTACCCGGCCGCCGCAACAATCCGCGGGATATTGCTGCGGGAATCCGGCCATTGGCCATTTATAATCCGATCCATTATCAGGAACTGCCGGAGCTGTTTATGGATTTTATTTGCAGCCTGACCGGTAAATCGCCATCGACCACAGGTGCCGGTTCGGAAGGTGCGCTAACTAAAGGTCCGTTTAATGCCCTTTGCACCACCGCCGACTTGAATACCGCGCTGGTTTCCTTCATATTGTGCGGCTATGACGGCTATTCCACTGCGGCCGGCTATATCGGTTCCCAGCGCCGTATTGATCATGATATCAGCCTGTTGATTCCTGAACTCTGGTCACGCTTGCCGGTCGACCAGCGCGACCCGCAATACCTTATCGACCATGGCCAACTGGAAAAACTGGACGATTTTGACTATCAGGGCCGGACGGTCTATGCCAGCCGGCTGGGTTACCGCATCACCGAACGCTTTGTGCATACTAATTTTGGTAAAATATTTGATTATCCGACCGCTGTCTTTGATGAAGCCATGTTAAAGCCTGAAACCCAGGATCTTGCCAGTTTTGTGGATGGTGTCGATAATGTTTATGAAGCGCAGCAACGGGTGGCCCAAATCTATTTCCAGGATGGCTCAATTAATGACGCCTGCCCGCCGTTAAAAGCGCTTATTCATATTATGGCCAACGGTAACTTTGAAGGTAAAACTATCAATGATCCGGCTATTCGTTACATGTTCACACAGGATTACTTGCTGGAAAGTGACTGGTATCACGAGCGGCTCAAGATCAAGCAACACAGGGACTGTTTGCTTTGGCAACAACACCGCGATTATATTTTGCAGCGTATTAACGAAACTGAACAGACCGATCCTATTAATCTGGAACTGACTCAAAAGCTTGCAGCAGTTGAGAGTATGCTCGCCGAGCTCTCCCTTCCCTCTTATCTTGAGAGTCTGCGAGGTACTTTAGGAGCAGACTGGGTGCATCGTTCGGGTGTTCAGGAATAAACAATGTCCGATCTACAATCTCAGTCTATTTCGAATCCAGGCGTATTAATTCCGGTCAATCCTGCTATTGAAGATTACATGCGCAGTTTGCTGGATCATAGCGATCATCCTGTGCTGATAGAAATGGAAATGCTGGCGCAAAAGAATAACTTCCCTATCGTTGGCCGTTTAGTGGGTGTTTTTCTCGAAACGGTGACAAAAATGATCAATGCTCAACGCGTGTTTGAATTTGGCAGCGGCTTTGGCTATTCCGCTTATTGGTTTGCCAAAGCGGTGGGTTCAAGAGGACAAGTGATTTGCAGCGAAGCCGATTTTCTCAATAAAGTGAAGGCCGAGCGGTATCTTGGCGCTGCCAATCTATGGGACAGGATAGATTTCAGGGTAGGTAAGGCCCAGGATATTTTTACCCGGACTGAGGGACTATTCGACATTTGTTACAACGATGTCGACAAGGGTGATTATCCTGAAATCTGGTCAATGGC
>JBBQCU010000153.1:0-7713 GCA_038319065.1 Methylococcales bacterium | reverse complement strand
TTTAAGCATCACCGGCCTAAACAACGTTTACAACAGATTATGCAAACGAAACAGCTGGATGCGATTGAGCGTGACCTGTTTCAGCTTTGTGATTTATTACAGCAACACGGCCTGGATTTAACACAAATTGGCATTACCGGTTCTCTATTGGTTGGGCTGCAGAAGCAAAGTTCGGATATTGATCTGGTCTGTTACGAAAGGGCTGTTTTTCATCAGTGCAGAGCGATTACCCGTAAGCTGATAGAGCAAGAAAAGTTGCATGAACTGAATGAAAATGACTGGCAGCAATCCTATCAACGTCGTTCTTGCGATTTAAGTTTTGCCGACTATGTCTGGCATGAACGGCGCAAAACTAACAAAGCTGTGATTAACGGACGTAAATTTGATTTGAACTTCATTGACGAATCCAGGAAGAGTTCCGAGACGACAAGTTATCAAAAATGGGGAGCCATCAAGTTGCAGTGTACCGTTATCGATGATACGCATGCATTTGATTATCCGGCTGAATTTAAAATTGATCATGATCAGTTCGATGCTATTGTCAGTTTTACCGCAACCTATACGGGACAAGCTTTTAAAGGCGAAGCAGTGGAAGTGTCAGGGATAGTGGAACAAACCCGGGAAGGCGTTAAGCGTATCGTGGTCGGATCCAGTCGCGAAGCGCACGGTGAGTATATTAAAGTGATACAGAAAAAGAATGGTTAAATTAAGCGATTTTTCCGCCGTCATTTTTGATATGGATGGTCTGGTTCTGGATACTGAAACCACTTATTTTATTGCGTGGCAACAGGCGGCAAAAGAAATGGGTTACGCGCTTCCTGAACCATTTTGTAAATCACTTTCAGGGCTGCATTACAAGGAGGTGGAACTTAAACTGACGGCCTTTTGCGGTGCTGATTTCAATTTGCAAACATTTAATCAGTTGAGCGGTTTTTGTTGGCGTGAATATGTTAATACTCACGGCATCAGCATTAAATACGGTTTTACTCAGTTGCTGGAATTTATCGTGCAGCAACAAATACCTTATTGCCTGGCAACTAACAGTCGAGCCATAAATGCCTTCGAATGCCTTGAACTTGCTGGAATAAAAGATGTTTTTTCAACCATTATCACTCGCGATAATGTTCAGCAAGGTAAACCGGCCCCCGATATTTTTTTAAAAGCAGCCGAGTTGTTGCAAGTGCCTATCAGTCAATGTCTGGTGCTTGAAGATTCACATTCCGGTATTTTGGCTGCATCCAGGGCAGGGGCTTTTTCTGTATTTGTTCCCTCTACTGAATCTGCCGATCCGTTGGCCGTTGAGCTTTGTGATGTGATGATGATTAATTTGGCTCATATGCTTATTACCATCCAGGGTCTGCCAAGGGCTCATCTATAATCTTATTTTTAGAGTTTAATCGATCGGGAAGGGGTAAATACACTGTCCGGCTCGGTTCAGGCGATTAAAGGCCCATCCATTATCGAACTTTTAAGGTCTAATCTGCTTTCTAAGTTCACCCACCAATCAGTTAATCCTGTATAATTTGCGCATTTTCGCAACACAACACCATAAAATTGATAGTTCAATATTCTAAAGTCTCAGTCATTGCCCCAGCCAGATTACATATGGGGTTTATTGATTTAAGCGGATCCTTAGACCGTCATTTTGGCAGTATCGGTGTCGCACTGAACGAACACGCCACTCGCTTATCGGTGACCAGTGCCGAACGGCGCACCATTACCGGCCCCTCAGCAAAACGCGCCGATAAATGTCTGACCTTGTTGTGCCAGGCATTAAAAGTCTCCGATAAGCTCGCTATAACCATTGAAGCCGCTATTCCCGAGCATGTCGGTTTGGGTTCAGGTACGCAAATGTCGCTGGCAATAGGCACTGCACTCAATGCATTTTATGGCTTGGGGCTTAGTGTACGTGATATTGCCTCAGTGATGGAAAGGGGCTTGCGTTCGGGTATCGGTATTGGTGTCTTTGAGCAAGGTGGTTTGGTGGTCGACGGCGGGCGCGGTGAAAAAACCGTTACACCGCCGGTTCTTGTGCACTTGGACATACCCGGTGCCTGGCGTTTTATTCTGGTTCTTGATCAGCGTGGGCAGGGGCTGCATGGTCAGCAGGAAATACAGGCATTTAAAAAATTGCCGCCTTTTCCACAGCAGGAAGCCGCACGTTTATGTTATTTGTTACTCATGCAGGGCCTTCCCGCAGTGGCCGAAAATGATCTTATTAAATTTGGTGAAGTGATTACCCAGTTACAACGCTCGGTCGGTGAGCATTTTGCTTCAGCTCAGGGCGGCGTTTTTACCAGCTCGGAAGTTGCTGAAGCAATGCAGTGGCTGGCTCAACAGGGCGCTGTGGCGATTGGTCAAACCTCATGGGGACCCACCGGATTCTGTGCGATTGATGGCGTAGCCTTGGCTGAAGCCATTACCCGGGAGGCCAGGCAGAAATTCGCATATTTTGATAACCTGAGCTTTATTACCGCGAGTGCACGTAATAATGGTGGGGAAGTATTTGTCGTTTAAAAAACAAGTCTTGTAGCAATCATAAAAAATGCCGGGCGGGTTAACGCTAACCCGTCCTACTTAAAGGGTCGTTTGATGGTCTACACCACAAAGAAAGAAAAAAAGATAAGCGATAGCGAAAACCTTCAAAACTATCTCTCCGATGTTAGAAACTTGCTGGACCGGCACAAGTTGGTGGAAAACCTGGTTCATCGACAGGATATGCCCCATCATGATCTGGTTGAAACTTTGGTGCACAAGCAGAATATGGTGGAGTTGCAGAGACGGCTGGACCAACTGGAGCCTCAACCTATAGCCCGCATCCTGGAAGCTTTGCAATATGACGACCGGCAAATTGTCTGGCAGCTTGTCCGGCATGAACGAAAAGAAGATGTCCTGAGGGAGATATCCGGCTATATCCGCGCGGAATTGTTAGTTGATGTCAGGCAGCGGAGCCGGAGCACGATAATCCGGGTGTTTGATCTTCACGAAGGACGCCTGCGGCAGATCCCCGTAGAGACCAAGGAAGATTTGGCCCGGTTTAAACCCATCTGGATTGATTTGGTCATGCCCGATGACGAGCAACTTGCCTGGGCGAGTGAGATATTTGGCATAGAACTGCCCAACCCAAAGGACCTGACTGACCTGGAGACCAGTGCACGCCTCTATGTGGAAGAGAATGGGGTAGTGCATTTGCACTCCGATTTCCTCCTCGACCGGAAGGACGAATCTCGCAATGTGGCGGTGGCGTTCATTTTAAATAATGACACATTGTTTTCGGTCCGGAGCAAGGAACTGCCCGTGTTCCGATTGCAGCGTTTACGTGCAAGGGCTGAGTCGGGGTATGTATCGGAGGCCAAGGATGTGTTGTTGGACCTTTACGCAGCAGAAGTTGAATATTCGGCGAGTGCTCTGGAAGATGTCTACGATGAACTGGAAAAAGTGGGCAGGCAAGTGTTCAGATCCCAGATGACTGACGATGAAGCAGCAAAGATTCTCGCGGCCATTGCCGAGGAAGAGGATCTTAACGGACGCATTCGCCGCAACGTGCTGGACACCAGGCGAGCCTTGTCCTTCTTGATGCGAGGCAAGTTCCTTTCGGAAGTGCAACATACTGATGTCCGCGAAATTCTGCGCGATATCGAAGCCCTGGACTGGCATACAGCGTTCCTTTTCAATAAGATCAACTTTCAGATGGATGCTACAGTCGGTTTCATTAACGTCAACCAAAACAAGGATCTCAAACGATTGACGGTCATCAGTGTCGTCTTTATGCCGCTCAATTTGTTGGCCGGTATTGGTGGCATGTCTGAATTTACGATGATGACACACGGGATTCCATGGCCCATTGCTTACAGTGGCTTCACAATCGGCTTGATAACCATAGGTTGGATCACTTATTTCGGGTTGAGATTTATCCAAAATCGCAAGATAAGAAACAAACCTTCAACAAGTCACAGGGTATTGTGATGAAATATAGAGCTTGGGTTGGCATGATTGCCACCATGAACTAGCAAGGTTGTTTTCGATTCCAGCGTCTTCAATGAATATCCCTGAATACATCCTTATTGTTGCCTGTTCAGGGCGAATGTTGGCGCAGGCTGCAAAAAGAGCTGGATTGAAACCTTTGGTTATTGACCTGTTTGCTGACCTTGATACGCAACGCCATGCCGAGGCCTTTAAGCGAATACCCTCATTAGCCGAAGAGTATCTAAAACCCTCAGTTGACTTTTTTATTGCGCACTATGCCGTTGCGCATGTTATTTACGGCAGCGGTTTTGAATATTATCCTGAAAGCCTGCGTTATTTAGGTAGCCGTATGATTGTGCTGGGAAATCTGCCTGAGACCTTTTTAAAGCTAAACGATAAACCAGTATTTTTTTCCAGTCTCGAGAAATTAAACATTCCATACCCTGAAGTTTGTTTTTCCGCGCCGAATAGCGCCGATGATTGGCTGGTTAAACCCATGCAAGGGCTGGGCGGCATTGGGGTAAAACGCTACTATCCGGAAGACCCTGCTGAATCAACTGTCTATTGGCAAAAATATGAAGCGGGTACACAACATTCTGTGTTGTTTCTGGCTGATGGGAAACAAGTGCAAGTCATTGGTTTTAATACGCAATGGACTGTTAGCCTAAACGAAAGCCAGGAATTTGCTTTTTCCGGGATTATAAACAGTTGTGATCTGTTGAACGGGCAAAAAGAGCTGATAACGTACTGGCTAAAGAAACTTGTTCCGGTATTTGGGCTGAAAGGGTTAAATTCGCTGGATTTTATACAAGCGGATGATAAAAGCTTTGTATTGGAAATTAATCCGCGTCCTTCGGCCAGCATGCAATTGTATGATGCCGGTTTATTATATAGCCATATACAGGCGAGCCTGGGCGAGTTAACAGATTACTCTATCAATTCAGGTTATACGGGCTATCAAATTATTTATGCCGAGCAGGATGTGTTGATTCCTGAAGGATTTTTATGGCCGGTATGGTGCATGGATTTGCCGGAATTTGGTGTTATTTGCCGGACTGGACAACCGATTTGCAGTATTATTGCCCACCAAACACGAGCTCAGTCTGTCATGAATGAGCTACTGATTAAACAACTTAACTTAATGAAAGGTTTTTACCCCAATGGAATATAAAGCTAGTGTTAATAAATTGACCCAGCCTCTGGTCAAGCATCTGATTGATAATGCCGATAAGTTACGCGTAGGTATAGAAACTCTGGAAAATGGCTGCACTATCGTTGATGCCGGTATTCAAGTGCCGGGCGGACTGGAAGCGGGGCGCATTATTGCTGAAATTTGTCTGGGAGGTATGGGTACAGTCACTATTAATCAAAGTGCTTATACTGATAACTGGCCATTATCAGTTAATGTTCATACCAGTAATCCGGTTTTGGGCTGCCTGGGTAGTCAATATGCGGGCTGGAGCTTATCGCATGAGAAATATTACGCGCTGGGTTCAGGCCCTGCTCGGGCTATTGCAACCAAGCTAAAAGACGGTAAGCAAGAGCCTGTTGAAGAGTTATATAAAGAATTGGGCTATTTGGATGAAGCCGATGCAACCGTGTTAGTGATTGAGAATGATGCTCTTCCACCGCTTGCTATCGTTGAAAAAGTGGCGGCAGCTTGTAAGGTTGCCCCGTCTAATTTGACCATTATTGTTACGCCGACCAGCAGCCTGGCAGGCGGTGTACAAGTTGTGTCGAGAGTGCTGGAAGTGGCTATGCACAAGGCGCATGCCTTGCATTTCCCTTTGGAAAACATTGTTGACGGCAGCGGTAGCGCACCGGTTTGTCCGCCGCATCCGAGCTTTGTTAAAGCCATGGGGCGTACGAATGATGCTATTTTATTTGCAGGACTTGTACATTTATTTGTCAAAGGCAGCGATGAAGCGGCAGAAAAACTGGCCAGGGAATTGCCCAGCTCAACCTCAAAAGATTACGGCAAACCGTTTGCAGAAATCTTTAAACAATATGAATATGACTTTTTTAAAATAGATGCCATGCTGTTTAGTCCTGCCAGTGTGATTGTGACAGCGGTTGATTCAGGTAAAAGTTTCCGTGGCGGACAACTGGACAATGCCTTATTAGATCAGTCATTCGGGGCCTAGAGTAGGCGGTGGGCCGTATCGCCATTTTTACCGATGATCCGGGTTGGCATGGTAAACAATTAAGTTTGGCTTTTGCCAATCTGGGTTATAGCAGTGACTACGTTTCCTTAACAAATTGTTGCTTCAATATTGAATCCGGTCAAATTCCGATTGTAATTCCCGGTTTCGAACAAGCCCTGCCGGACGCGGCTTTTGTGCGCGGTGTCCCCGGCGGTTCGCTGGAAGAAGTCGTGTTGTATCTGGATATTCTCCATGCTTTAAAAGCAATGAACATTCCGGTTTACAATGATGGCCATGCGGTAGAGCGTAGCGTAGATAAGGGGATGACCAGCTTTTTGCTGCACAATGCCGGGTTGCCTACGCCACTGACATGGGTTTTGCGCAATAGGGATGAAGCTTTAAGTATTGCGGAAAGTGAATTAAAAAAGGGCCATCTGCTGATTAGCAAGCCCTTGTTTGGTTCACAGGGCGAAGGTATTCGACGTGTTGAGAAAATGACGGATTTATTCTGGTTGACCAGTAGTCATGGTGTTTATTATCTTCAGCGTTTTGTGCATTGTTCCGGTGCGGGCTTTTCCGACAATCGTATCTTTGTTGTTAATGGCCGGGCAGTTGCATCGATGCGCAGGCGAGGCAAATCCTGGTTAAATAATGTGGCACGGGGTGCGCGTTGCGAACGGATTGATCCGGATGCTGAAATGGCTGAGTTAGCGGTTAAGGCGGCAGCGGCATTGGCAATGGATTACGCAGGCGTGGATATTATTCAGGATAAAGACGGACACTACTGCGTCATTGAAGTTAACAGCATTCAGGCATGGAAAGGCCTGGAAAGTGTTTGCGATGTCACGATTGCTGAAATATTGGCAGATGATTTAATTACCCGCTACGTTAAAACCCTATGATTTCGTTACAACAACTCAGTGAATTATATAAACAAGCCTGTGAAGTGGAATTGCAGGCATTTAAACCGGGCAATGTCAGTGTTTATGCGGATGGACATGATATGACTGTAGCTGATTTTAGAATCAGTGCGAAGGTAAGCGCAGCTCCGCTTTGTAATCCCGGCTATTCATTAGGTGAAAAAATATTTTATGCTGTTAAAGCGACGCTTGAGGCGGTGGCTTGTAATACCAATTTGGGGATTATTTTGCTGTGCGCGCCGTTAATTCAAGCAATCAGTTGCATGCATTCGGATTTGACGCTAAGACAAGCTTTAGAACAGGTTTTAGCGACGACAACCCTGGACGATGCTGATTGGGTTTTTAAAGCTATCACGCTGGCATCACCCGGCGGTTTAGGTAGCTCTGACGATCAGGATGTCAAAGAAAAACCATCGGTTAACTTGACCGAAGCTATGAGACTGGCTAGTGCAAGGGATCGTATTGCTCTACAATACATTACAAATTATGAAGATATTTTTGATTTTGCTGTCTTGTTATATTACAATGGCATGAGTAAATGGGGCAATGAGGGGTGGGCAGCAGTGTCAGTTTATGCTGGCTTATTAAGCCGATTTCCCGACAGTCACATCGAAAGAAAATATGGCGATCAATACTCTGAAATGGTGGCCGGCAAGATGTTTCAACTGTCAAATGAGCTGTCT
>JBBQCU010000152.1:0-7728 GCA_038319065.1 Methylococcales bacterium | reverse complement strand
CTTTATGAAGATGTCAATAAAGCTGATAACTTTTCAAAATTTAACGGATTGAGTAGATGATAATTAAATCCGGCAGATTTCGAACGCTCAATATCTTCAGTCTGCCCGTAACCGGTTAAGGCAATCAGGATCGCATCCCGTAACCCCGGTAACATACGCAGCCGTTTGGCGACTTCATAGCCGTCCAGATCGGGGAGACCAATATCGAGTAGCACGATCTGGGGGTTGAAAACTTGTGCTTGTTCGATCGCTTTCATGCCGCAATCGGCTGTTTCTACTTCATGCCCTTCCGTTTGCAATAGCATCGCCAGACTTTCAGCCGCATCGGCATAGTCATCTACGACCAGAATGCGGAATTTGGACATCGGTACCGCGCATTCGGTCGGCGTAGATTCAGTAGCAGAGGATTCCATCGACAAAGCCGGCAGCCGGATCGTAAATGTGCTGCCTTGACCGATTCCAGGGCTTGCTGCCGTAACCGTGCCGCCATGTATTTCGACCAACTTACGAACCAAAGTCAGTCCAATGCCCAAGCCACCCTGAGAGTGTGCCAGGGATTGGTCTGCCTGGATAAAGAGTTCGAAAATCTGCGGCAATATATCGGGGGCGATGCCAATGCCGCTGTCCCGTATCTCGATGACGGCATCAGGGCATTCCCTCATAACGCTTAGAGTTATCTTACCGCCTTCGCCGGTATACTTGGCTGCGTTGTTCAACAAGTTGGCCAGCACTTGCGCCAAACGGACACTATCGCCTTCAATCCATTGCCGGGTCGAAGTCTTTAAGATGATCAACTCCTGTCCACGTGATTCGATCAGAGAGCGAGTGGTATCTATAGCATCATTCACAACGTCGGCAAGCTCAAAACACTCGGCCTGCAGTGTGATTTTGCCCTGCATGATGCGGGCCACATCCAGCAGGTCATCAAGCAGCCGAGCCATATGAGTCACCTGTCGGTCGATAACATTTAGGCTCACTGCCAACTTGGGATCAGTCGCTTCCTGCATTTTCAGCAACTGCACGGTATTGCGGATGGGCGCCAACGGATTGCGCAGCTCGTGCGCAAGCATTGCCAGAAATTGGTCTTTACGGCGATCTGCCTGAAGTAAGTCTTCCTTGGCGCGCTTGCGCTCGGTAATGTCAGTTGCTACACCCAGCAATTTGTTACAACTATTATCGTTGTCAATCAATGGGATCTTGACCGTGTTATACCAATGTTCAGAGCCATCGGCATGCGTGACTTTTTCCTCCGGGATGAGCTTGGGCAAGCAGCTGCTTATTACTTCGAGGTCAACCTGATTGAAGTGGGACACTTCATCTGCGTTGGGATTGAAGTTCTCGTCGATCAACCCTATTAAACTTTCAGAATTTGTACCGTAACACTTGGCTAATGCCTCATTCCCTAGAAGGAATCGCCCTTCCCGGTCTTTCACAAAAATCATGCTGGGCGTCGCATCAATGACTTGTCTGAGAAAGGTCCGTTCATGTTGCAATGCTTCCTGACTGATTTTGATATTGGTAATATCTTCCATGATACCGAAAGCCCCGAGCAGCAATCCATGCTCGTCAAATTCGAGTTCAGCCAGTTCACGCACCCATTTGACCTTCTGGTCTACAAGAATCCGGTGTTCAATATCATAGGGCTTGCCGATAAGAGCATCTTGCCAAGCAGCATCGACAAAATGCCGGTCTGCCGGATGGACACTATCAAGAAAGGATTGATACGTTAAGGGTGTGCCTTTGGTTATACCAAATATTCGAAAAGTTTCGTCAGACCATTCCAGTATATTATTGCAGACGTCCATACGCCAACTGCCGATATGAGCCACTGCCTGGGCACGGTTCAGATCCTTCTGGCTTTTACGCAAAGCCTCTTCGGCCTTTTTAGTTTTGGTAATGTCAATGCATATCCCGGTCATGTTCCGGGCCATGCCCTGCTCATCGTAGTCGGTATCGCCTAACGCACGAATCCACCGTAACTGGCCATTCGGAGTAATGATCCGGTACTCACTGTTGAGCGGCAGATGATCGCTAATTGCCTGGCTAAGCCGCTGTTTGGCTTGCTGCCTGTCCTCGCTGTGCAGCAGTTCCCGCCATGTTTCGAAACTGGCTTCCTTTTTTTGCGGTTCCAGTCCAAATAATTCATACAGTTCATCCGACCAATAAATTGCATTAGTTCCGATTTCCCAATACCAGGCACAAGCAACCGCGGCACGCTGCGCCAACGACCATCTTTTATTGGCAATGTCTAACGCCAATTCGCTTTGCTTGCGCTCGGTAATGACATCAAAAATAGCGATAAAATGCTCGGACTGGGGACTATAGACCGATATCGAAAACCACATCGCTAGTGATTCGACAAAAATTTCGAACTTCGCCGGTTCCGCGCCCATCGCCACACGGTTATAAATGTCGAAAAGTTGAGGATCGGTTTTACGAATGCCGGGTATCACTTCGGAAACTAGCTTGCCAGTGACCTGTTTAAGACCGGTCAACTTTTCAAAGGCGGGATTAGTATATAAGTAGACAAAATCACTGGGTTGCCCAACGCAGTATAGCATTTTGCAATAGGCCACACCGTTAAGCATATGCTCGACAAGCGTGCGACAAATGCCGATGTCAAATGGTTCTGATGTCTTGCCCCCGTGAACGGGATTGTCATTTATAAAAAAATTGGACTGCATATTGATTGCAGGAATCCCCAAATAATGTTTTTTCCATAGTCGTTACTAATTTGTAAGTATCAATTGTGAAATTCTAACAGATAAAACGAAATGTGATGATTATGATCAAGCATCAATGGATCTCACAGGCCAATCGAGTTATTGCGTTTGATAGTATTTCCGCGTGAAATGGATACCTTGATTCGTTAATCAGGATATACAATAGTCTTTCGTATAGCTTTTTATCAACGGGAATCTTTTATATGCAAGTCGCAAAATGGGGTAACAGTCTGGCTGTAAGATTGCCTGCCACTGTTGTCGAAGCTCTCCAACTTAGAGAAGGCGATGACATCGAGATTCATATCGCCGGTGAGCGGGTTTTCGAACTTGAAAAAAAGCCAGTTCGCAAGAATTATTAGCCAGGTACTATCCGGGCAATTTGTCAAACCCAACCGGTGACTATCGATACTCATGACTTGGGATTGGATATTGCAGAACAATTCGGTTTTTCTTTGTACGACAGCATGATCGTCAGTGCGGCCCTGCAATCCGGCTGTACCATTTTATATTCAGAAGATATGCAGCACGGACAAGAAATCAATGCTCAATTAATAATTATAAACCCTTTTCTGAATGAATGCCGCCAGGAAGGTATTCAGGGATCACACATTGATTTATTGATCTGAGCTGTTGCGGGTAACTATCCAGACCTGCCCATACAATTTTCGAGTGATCATTGATTTTCGGCAAATTTCAACGCTGATTTGTGTTATCCTGTACGGCTAAATTTTATTCAACAAATTCTCATATCACTTTATGCGGACTCGCGTTAAAATTTGCGGTTTTACCCGTGTTGAAGATGCGGTATTCTCAACTCACTTGGGCGTAGACGCAATTGGTTTGGTGTTTTATCCCCTTAGCCCACGCCATGTTGAGATCGAACAGGCCGTCAGGATTGTTAATGCCCTGCCCGCTTTTACCACGGTTGTTGCTTTGTTTGTCGACGAGCAGGAAGCACGAATACGCGAGGTTTTGGCGCAAGTCCCGATTGACTGTCTTCAGTTTCATGGTGATGAACCCGCCGAGGCTTGCAGAATTTATGGTAAACGTTACATTAAAGCGCTTAGAATGCAGGAAGGCATTGATATTTCCGCTTTGGAACTTCATTATCATGATGCGGCAGGGTTATTGCTGGATGCTTTTCATCCAGGCGCAAAGGGCGGAACAGGCAGTCAATTTGACTGGGAGTTGATTCCCAAGCAGTGTACTTTGCCGGTCATACTGGCAGGTGGCTTGGATGAAACTAACGCCAAACAGGCAGTGCAAACCGTAAGACCCTATGCGCTCGATGTCAGTAGCGGTGTGGAAGCAGAAAAAGGTATTAAGGACTCGCTCAAAATGGCGGCATTTATAAAACAAGTTAATGAGGGTGACAGAGTAACAACATGACCGAAAAATATAGTATGCCCGATGAGCGGGGACATTTTGGCCCTTACGGCGGAATTTTTGTAGCTGAAACATTGATACCGCCCATTCAGGAATTAAATGCAGCGTATCAGCAGTATTTAAAGGATCCGGAATTTATTGCGGAACTGGATGCTGATTTAAAAAATTATGTGGGCCGGCCTTCGCCTTTGTATCATGCTGAACGCTGGAGCCGTGAACTGGGCGGCGCACAAATTTATTTAAAGCGCGAAGACCTTAATCATACGGGTTCTCATAAAATCAACAATACGGTAGGCCAGGCCTTATTGGCCAAACGTATGGGCAAGACACGTATTATTGCGGAAACCGGAGCTGGTCAACACGGTGTTGCAACGGCGACGGTTGCGGCAAGACTGGGCCTGGAATGTGTGGTTTATATGGGCTCCGTTGACGTTGCCAGGCAATCTTTAAACGTTTATCGCATGAAGTTGCTGGGTGCAAAAGTCGTCGCCGTTGAGTCGGGGTCAAAAACCCTGAAAGATGCCTTGAACGAAGCCCTCAGAGATTGGGTAACCAATGTTGATAATACTTTTTATATTATAGGTACGGTTGCAGGCCCGCATCCCTATCCCGCAATGGTGAGAGATTTCCAGGCAATTATTGGCCGCGAATCCAGGCAACAATGTCAGGAAGCAACGGGGCGGTTACCCGATGCGTTAGTGGCTTGTGTAGGAGGCGGTTCAAATGCTATGGGTTTGTTCTATCCCTTTATAGAAGATGAATCGGTAAAATTGTATGGCGTTGAAGCTGCAGGTGATGGCGTCGCAACGGGCAGACATTCAGCCCCCTTGTGTGCGGGCCGGCCGGGCGTATTACATGGCAATCGCACCTATTTAATGGCTGATGATGATGGTGAAATTATTGAAACCCATTCTATTTCGGCAGGCCTGGATTATCCCGGCGTAGGCCCTGAACATGCGTGGTTAAAAGATACCGGCCGGGCGACTTACGTCAATATAACCGACACCGAAGCACTGGAAGGTTTTTATGCCTTGACACGCATGGAAGGAATTATTCCTGCACTGGAGTCCAGCCATGCCATGGCTTATACGATAAAACTGGCGCCGGCTATGAACAAAAACGAGACTATCATTGTGAATCTGTCCGGTCGTGGCGATAAAGATATGCAGACAATGGCTAAACGTGAGGGGATAGAGCTGTGAGCCGATTAGCTGCCAAATTTGAAGAACTTGCTAAAACAGGGCACAAGGCCTTAATTCCGTTTATCACTGCGGGTGATCCAAGACCTGATTTTACAGTGCCGATGATGCACGCAATGGTTAAGGCAGGCGTTGATATTATAGAACTGGGGGTGCCGTTTTCTGATCCGATGGCCGATGGCCCTGTTATTCAACGCGCCAGTGAACGCGCTCTGGCCAATAAAATGAGCTTGAGACGAACCCTGGAGATTGCTGCTGAATTCAGAAAAACCGATCAGGAAACTCCCGTTGTACTTATGGGTTATTTGAATCCGATTGAAGCTATGGGTTATGAGGATTTTGCCAATGCCTCACAAAACGCCGGGATTGACGGCGTTTTAACCGTTGATTTACCTCCCGAAGAAGGACTTGAATGCAGTGCTTTGTTAAAAGCACGTAACATTGATCCTATTTTTCTGTTGGCGCCTAACAGTAGCGATGAACGTGTTAAAAAAATGGATTCTGCGGGCAGTGGTTATCTTTATTACGTTTCACTTAAAGGCGTAACCGGTGCCGGGCATCTGAATACTACGGATGTCGAAAACAAACTGCAACAAATCAGAGCAAATACTCGATTGCCTGTAGCTATTGGTTTTGGTGTAAAGGACGCGCAAACAGCAAAGACTATTGCCAATATTGGTGATGGTGTTGTAATCGGTAGCGCGCTGATAAGCAAAATTGAAGCAAATCTCGATGATCCGGAACAGGCAAAGAACGAAATTGTTGAATTGTTGGCATCCATACGCCAAGCGCTGGATAATTGCAGCGCGTAATCATGAGCAGTGTGATAATGCACTTTGGAGCAGATGAATGAGTTGGTTTGAAATATTACTCCCCAAGACAATCAGAACGGAAGGATCCAATAAAAAAGGTACCGTGCCTGAGGGATTGTGGACTAAGTGCCCTGGCTGTAATGCGATTCTTTACAACACAGAACTTGAGAGAAATCTCAGTGTCTGTCCAAAATGCGAGCATCACATGCGTATTTCAGCCCGAACACGCCTGGATATGTTTCTGGATGAGGAAGGGCGCGAGGAAATTGGCAAGAACATTAAGCCAGTCGACCCCTTAAAATTCAAAGATACTAAAAAATATAAAGACCGGATTATTCAAGCGCAAAAACAAACCAAAGAAAATGATGCCCTGGTCACCATGAAGGGTCAACTTAAAGGCAACGATATTGTAGTTGCCGCCTTTGACTTCAAATTTATGGGCGGATCCATGGGCTCAGTAGTAGGCGAGCGTTTTGTTCGCGGTGTCAACAAGAGTTTTGAGTTGGACATACCGTTTATTGTATTTACCTCAAGCGGCGGCGCCCGAATGCAGGAATCACTGTTTTCCCTGTTTCAAATGGCGAAAACCAGCGCAGCATTAACCAAACTGTCCGATGCAGGAATCCCTTATATCTCTGTTATGACGGACCCGACCATGGGCGGCGTGTCAGCCAGTTTAGCCATGCTTGGAGATATTAATGTTGCTGAACCCAATGCCTTGATTGGTTTTGCAGGACCTAGGGTTA
This sequence comes from Methylococcales bacterium, assembly GCA_038319065.1. Classification (GTDB taxonomy): domain Bacteria; phylum Pseudomonadota; class Gammaproteobacteria; order Methylococcales; family Methylomonadaceae; genus Methylobacter_C. The sequence goes on along the minus strand of JBBQCU010000152.1, from coordinate 862 downwards.
TAGAGCAAACCGTCCGTGAAAAATTACCTGAAGGTTTCCAGCGTAGTGAGTTTTTACAGGAACATGGCGCTATTGATATGATTGTTGATAGACGGGAAATGCGCGATAAAATTTCCAGCATTTTGACACTATTAATGGCGGGTAGAGAAAAGGCATCTTTTTCATTTGCACCACAGCCAACAACCGTTGCAGTTAAAGAAGTTGCTGAACAGCCTTCTGATCAGGAATAACTCAGTCTCCAAGCACTCGGGTAATGATGCGTTTTGATTCGCTAAAGGGTTGGCTGGATTGGCAAGAAAGCTTACATCCTTTAGCAATAGATATGGGATTAGAACGGGCAGCACAGGTTTTTCATGCACTTAATCCTGATTGTCACAAACCACTCACAATTACTGTTGCCGGAACAAACGGAAAAGGCTCATGCATAGCTTTTCTTGAGGCTATTTACAGGGCCGAAGGCTACCGTGTAGGCGCTTATTCTTCACCTCATATTTTGAAATATAACGAAAGAATAAAAATAGACGGTAAACCTGTTTCGGATGAACTGATTTGCGAGGCCTTTGGGAGAATCGAATCGGTTCGAGGCAATATCTCATTAAGCTATTTTGAATTCGGCACACTGGCCGCGCTTGATATATTCCTGCGTTCAGATTTGGATGTTCAACTGCTTGAAGTCGGTTTAGGTGGCAGGCTTGATGCCGTCAACATTATCGACCCCAACGTATCGTTGATAACCAGTATCGGTATTGACCATGTAGATTGGCTGGGTTCCACACGCGAAGCCATAGGACAAGAAAAGGCCGGCATATTCCGGCCGCATACTCCCGCTATCGTCGGTGATTGCGAACCGCCTGACTCATTG
>JBBQCU010000151.1:0-7755 GCA_038319065.1 Methylococcales bacterium | reverse complement strand
CTTCTCTCTACTCAATCGGCTGGTTGTATAGAAATAATCTCCCTCTTCGAGTCTGGGGACCCGGCTCTGATCGGCACGGTCAGAAGGTAAAAGACAGATACTACACGACCTTAAAAAGGTGTTCAGCGCAGATATTTATCTGCGTTCGAAAGCCTTTCCAGGCTTCGAAGATGTGACCTTTGATCCTGCAGGTGAGTCGGTTAACTCGGAAACAGTCACCGAGATAAAAGGTACTCACATGATCGTCTATGAACACAATGGAATTAAGGTCGAGGCCTTTCAGGTAAAACATGAGCCAGTCCATCCTGCGTTTTGCTTCCTGATCAGTTACCAAGGTAAGCGAGTTATGCTTACTGGCGATACGACCTTCACAGAAAGTCTTGTAACCTACGGCGCCGGAGCCGATGTGATCGTTAGTGAGGCTTGGGGTTTGGCGCGTGAAGATGGTCCAGGCTTATATGACTACCACTGTCCGTCTGAGAACTGTCTGGCGCCTATGTTTCTCGCGACCACGCCACAGCTTGCGGTTTTGACGCATCTCTCTGGACCACCTCCAGTTACTAACGTGGCGAACGATATCGTGAGCCGTGTTCGAACTGCCGGATATTTGGGACCGCTGGTTGCTGGCGTAGATAAGATGCAGGTGCTAATTTACTCAAATGCAAAAAAACCAACAGTGGTCATGCCCTAATCGAGAGCTGTGCACGCAATTTCCTCTCGCTTTCTCACAGCGTTGGATCCGACCGACTGGATGCTAAACGTTGAAGACCTTTACGCGGAAATGGTGACGTCGTCGAGGGGATACTTTACTGCTCTCTACGTTGACCTGCAGCTTCAAGCGAATTTCTCAAAGCGCGTAACGGAAAATGCCGGCTGGCGTATCGTCCCAATAGCGTTTACTGAATCGACATCTCCTAATGGGCCCGCTGTCTACCAGCCCTTCGAGCGGACGCCTCCGCGATGCTCAAGGGTGCGTTATGTGTCGCATGTTAATAGATGCTTCCGCGTAAGTATATTAAGTATATGAGGTCAAACTAATGTCTGACATGATTCTTCTGGGTACTCGCAAGGGTACTGTGATATTTGATCGTTCGAATTCTACCTGGCGTCCTCGATCAATCGCGCAAGCCGGTATTCCTGTCTGTTACGTAGCGCTTGATCCACGTGACGGTACGCTGTGGGCTTCCCTGGATCATGGTCATTGGGGACCTAAGCTGTCACGCTCACGTGACGGTGGTACGACATGGGAGAATGTGCTGTCTTTAAAGTACCCGGAAGGCGCACGCTATATCGTCAAGTACCTGCCTACACCGGATTTCGATCCGGCAGCCCCAGTAGGGCTGCCGGAATATAAAGACGCAACCGTATTCAAAATCTGGAATCTTATATTTGGCAATGCTGACAAACCCGGCAGACTGTATGCAGGAACCATCCCCGTGGTTTGTTTGTTAGCGATGATGGCGGCGACAGTTGGGAACTCAACCGGCCGCTGTGGAATCATGAAAGTCGTGGCGGCGATCTGTTCGCCGGTGAGGCGACCAGTGAGAACCGCTGGTTTGGCACACCGGCGAGTATAGATTATGGCGTGTTCGAACAGGGCATCCACTCAATCGTGCTCGACCCGCGCGATTCGAATCATATCCTCATTGCGGTGTCGTCAGCCGGAGTGCTGGAGACCATCGATGGCGGTCAAACCTGGAATGGCCGTAACCGAGGTATGTTGAATGACTATATGCCGAATCCGTCAGCAGAGTGGGGCCACGATCCGCATTTTGTGACGAGCTGTCCCGAGCAGCCGGATCATCTCTGGCAGCAGAACCACTGCGGGGTGTTTTATAGCGAAGATGGTGCGCAGAACTGGAAAAAGGTTAGTATGCCTGATGCCGGTGTGCATTTCGGTTTTCCTATTGCAGTTGATGCACATGATGGGCGTACCGCATGGGTCGTGCCCGCACGTGCAGACACTCATCGTATGGCGATTGACGGTGGCCTGTGCGTTGCGCGGACGACAGATGGTGGACAGTCCTGGCAATCTTTTCGTAGCGGTCTGCCGCAGCAAAATGCATACGACATCGTCCTGAGGCATGGACTGGATGTATCAGGCGATTGTCTATGTTTCGGTACTACGACAGGCAACGTTTACCTGTCACAAGATCGCGGTGAAACCTGGCATTGCCTGGGTAACAATTTTCCACCGGTCTATTCGGTGCGATTTGGCTAAATGACATGCCTACGGTAAAAATGACTCAACATCTTTACCGGTTCTTCCCGGCACTCGAGAACCAGACAATTACGGTGCAGGCTGGCTCGGTCGCTGAGATCTTACGTGCGGTCAACGATATTGCTCACGTGTTCACAGATTACGTGCTGGACGAACGCGTTGCGTTGCGTCGGCATGTCAATCTCTGTGTTAATGACACTATACTGATCGATAGAAAGGCGCTTTCATATCGTGTTCCAGATGATGGGACTATATACATCTTCCAGGCACTGAGTGGAGGTTAGGCTTGCCCACTCGTGAATTAATATTGAATTGAAAGCATCCGCTTGAACGGCTGCTTAGATGACTATCGAGGTCCGTAAAACATTGGGGGCGATGGTCAGCTTCTGGCCGGATACCGCCGGTCAAGGAAGCCAGCACCCGAACCTTAATAGTTACTTAGAAGTATATTTTGGATTCTGGTAACGTGCGCTCAAGTTGAAACGTTTGTTGGCTACTCATATGTGCCGATACAGCTGATTCAGAAGGGGATATCCCTGTCCTCATGACCGGTTTCCTGCTCTTCCTCCACGTCGATCATATATTCCCACATTTCATTCTGATGCAGCCAGATGGGGTCGGCGTTCCTGTAAATGAACTCATCCACGTCCAGCCCGTCGATTACCAAAGGGCGTTTCACGCGCTTCTGTTTGCCACGAACGAAAATGGTCATATACTCCTCGCGGCGTTTCTTCTTCTCAGCTTTCTCTGCGGTATTAAGCTTGCGCTTCTTCTTGTCCATGGGATATCCGCTTGAGTTTGTTCCCTGCCAATGGTAATAATCACCGGCGGCAAATAACAGAGCCATAATGCGTATGGGCTATGGTATGTTGGTCACCGTCCCTAACTTGGCATCAATCTCGAAATCCATTTTGATACTATGTACAACCAATTCGGCTTCTTTTCGGTCTTTGAAGGGGCCGGCGATTACTTGATAGGAGCCGTTCTTTTCAACTTTTCTCGCCGGGATTGGCGGGCCTTGATGGTTGAGTATTGCCACCATATCCTGCGCTGTCTGTTCGTTGGCGTAGTCGGCGACTAAAAGCGCCCAGTCGCCGTCGCTAAATTCCGGGACCACCGGCTGCCCGTAGAAATGTTCGGGATGTTGCACTTCCGGCGCTTGCGCGACGAGTTCCGGCAGATCCTGGCTGGCTGCCAGGATTGGGGTGGGGATGCCGTCGGCGCGTTGCAGGATGCGGTCGACCTTTTCCCAATCCACGGTTGCGCCTTTTTCGGCGGCGGTTTGGCGCAGTTGTTTCAGCAACGACTTTTGCTGTTGCAGCTTCCGGCCCGCCCATTTTTGCAATGGCTCATGGGCTTCCAGATAGAGCATGTTCCCATCCCATGCCATCATATAAGGCTGGTGTACGATCCGCACCGGCGTACCGGCCGAAGTTTTTTTGAAGAGCACTGCAATGTCTTCGGGATAAAGCCGCACACAACCGTGGCTGACCTGCATGCCAACGCCGTAAGGCTTGTTGGCGCCGTGTATCAGGTAGGAGGTAAAGCCTAGCAGTAGCGCATAATTGCCAAGCGGGTTGCCGGGGCCGGAGCGCACCACGGCGGGTAGCGGGTCACCTTTTGCCGCATGTTCGCGCCGGATGGATGCTGGGACGGTCCATGCCGGGTCAACTTTTTTTGCGACGACAGTGGTTTGTCCTAATGGGGTATTCCAGCCTTGACGGCCGATTCCGACCGGGTAGGTAAACAAGGTTCGCGGCTGTTTCGGTGGATAATAATACATCCGCATGTTCGCCAAATTGAGCACGATACCTTTGCGCGGTGTATCGGGCAGGATGAACTGCACCGGCAGCAGCACACGTGCACCTGTTTTAGGTGTCCAGGGGTCGATACCGGGATTGGCGAGGGTGATATCGTTATAGCCCAGGCCGAAATGCCGGGCGATGTCGGGCAAGGTGTCGCCGTCCTGTGCACTGATCACGGCAAGACCACCGGCGATGCTGCTGTCTTTGGCAATGGAGAACTTATGGGTAGCGATATCGGCAAGTTTCGGCTGCTGTTCGCTTGTGGCGGGCGGCGGGTAGGTTATTACAGGCGGCAGGAATTCTACTGTAGGCTGTAGTTGGCAACCGCTCAGCATGCCGGCAGCCAATATCACGAAAGACTGCAATGAAGGCAAGTTTGCACTCGCATGCAGTAGACCGATTAATGTTTTTTTCAATCTCTTCATGGGGTACGACAACGATTCCTTCATTTATGGGCCATAAGGCTGCAATGATATAAAAACCGGCTCATTCCGTTCATCTGAATCCCATAACTGACCGTCCGTTTTTCCACCGGAAGCTGACAGTCGATTTCTAGCGAATCAACTGACAGTAATGGTAGGGTAAAGATGTGGTTCGGTAAAGATTGGTTTTGCTTATCTGTTGCCGGCCCTATCTTACGGCGGTGCTACAATAGCACAAACCTTGACCCGGCATCGTGGTTTAAACTGCAATTAATAGAGATTCCGTTTAGTTTTCAAGTGGATTTTTTTAGTGGAATATTCGATGAATAAAAAAATATTAGTTACTGGTGGTGGAGGATTTATTGGCTCCCATTTGTGTGAAAAATTGCTTAACCAGGGCAATGATGTCCTATGTGTGGATAATTTTTATACAGGAAATAAGTCTAATATCAAGCATTTATTAAGTAATCCATCATTTGAATTGCTTAGACATGATATAACATTTCCTTTATATGTTGAAGTGGATGAAATCTACAATTTTGCTTGTCCTGCATCACCTGTTTATTATCAGAAAGATCCAGTGCAAACAACTAAAACATCTGTTCATGGTGCGATTAATATGCTTGGCTTAGCAAAGCGTGTGAAAGCAAAAATAATACAAGCTTCTACTTCAGAGGTATATGGAGATCCCGAAATACATCCACAGACAGAAGATTATTGGGGAAAGGTTAACCCAATAGGAATAAGGAGTTGCTATGACGAAGGGAAACGATGTGCCGAAACTCTTTTTTTTTGACTATTATCGCCAGCATCAACTGGATATCAAGGTCATTAGAATCTTCAATACCTATGGTCCCCGGATGCAACCAAATGATGGCAGGGTTGTGAGCAATTTTATAGTTCAAGCGTTAGCCAATAAAGATATTACGATTTACGGAGATGGGAAACAAACAAGATCATTCTGTTTTATAAGTGATTTGGTTGAAGGAATCATTCGAATGATGAATTCGCCTAAAGGCTTTACAGGTCCTGTGAATATGGGCAACCCTGAGGAATTTACGATGTTGGCACTAGCAGAATCAGTGTTGAGACTTACCGGTTCCCAATCAAAGATTATTTTTAAGCCATTACCTCAGGATGATCCAAAACAACGTCAACCGGATATTACGTTAGCTAAAAAACATTTGAATTGGGAAGCCACTGTTTCATTAGAAGACGGCTTAAAAGAAACCATCACCTATTTTAAAGCCACAATGTAGTTATCTCTTTTGGATAAGTAATGAAAAAAAAAATTGAACATGAAAGCAGCGAATTAACAAAGCAAAAATCCTTAAGAGTTATTGGTTTGATTTCTGTTTTATTAGTCATGTCAATCTTGTTGTTAAGGGACATTGGCAATATAAGTTTAGGTTACCCTGATGCTGACCGCATAATGATGGATGGTGTTTTTATTCATGATTTTCTGAAAGACTTCCCTTTAACCCATATCTACCAATACACTACAGAATACTATGCACAATACCCGGCATTGAGCATAGGCTACAGACCCCCTTTTTTTCCTTTCATTGAAGCGATATTTAACAGCCTGTTTGGAGTTAATATCTGGAGCAGTCGACTTGCATTGCTGGCTTTTGCACTGATAGGGCTTTCTTGCTGGTTTGATCTATTGCGTAGAAGCTACGATACAAACATCGCGATAAGCGCTACATTGCTGTTGGTTACTACGCCATTTTTTGCCACATGGGGTTGGTACACCATGAGTGAACTCCCTGTTTTATCCATGATGACGTGTACAGGATATTTTTTCTTTCGTTATACTGAAAACGACAAACCCGTTTTTTTATACACTACTGCCTTTCTATTTTGTCTTAGTGTCTGGACCAAACAAACTGCGGTTTTTCAGGTTATATGGTTCGTTCTTTTTGTTTTATTTATGGGGCGTTTGATGGATTATTTAAAACGTAAGGAAACCTGGATAAGCATCGCCATAATATTGGTTTTACTTATTCCCTTATTGGTAATAACACTATGGCTGGGAAAACAAAACCTGGAACAATCTACGGGTTCTCCAGGCAATGGCATGTCATCTGTTTCGCGACTAAGCTGGACCAACTTGTTTTCATTATTTAGCACTTTAATCAAAGTTCAAATTACAACGCCTGTATTTATACTTAGTATGGCAGGTGCCGCTGTGGCCATCTACAAACGTGACCGGCTGTTTGTTTTTTTCGGATTACTGATTGTTTCGGTCTATATTTTTTTTACATACATTTTAATTAAGGATGCTCGATATACAATTTATTGGATGCCGGTATTTACATTATTAGCTGTTTTGCCTCTTTATTATTTTAAAAAAATAAGAGCTTTTAATTGGTTTGCTTGGGCGATAGTCATAGCGCTTTCAATTTATCAAATCAGTAAGACTTATGAAAAACCATTAAACTATGCAACTGGATACGATTCTGCTGCGCAATATGTTTTGCAACATTGCGTCGAGTCTCCTACGGTTATGTTTGACGGTTATAATAATGGCTATTTCACCTATTTTATGCGTGCATTAGACCCGAACAGATCCATGTACGTATTACGCGGGGACAAATTATTAAGCACATCCTCTGTTTTTAGTGATCACTGGCTAGAAATAAATGCTTTTTCTAAAGAAGATATAAAAAAGATCATCGATAATTATGGCATATCGTGCATCGTAGTAGAGAGCCGCGAAACTTCCAATATAGAAATTCATCGTATTTTTAGAGCATATTTAGCATCCGGTCCCTTTCAGAAAATCCATGAAATTAGGGTTGATAGTAATAGGGAAAATCTGAAAAACCAGACATTAACAATCTATCGTTATTTACAACTAAAGCCGCCAACTGCTGATTACTTAACTATTAAGTTGCCCATTGTAGGACAAAACCTAAAAATCCCTTATCGTAAGCCTAGAGCTTATCCATAAGTCAATCTACAAAAAGAATATAATGGAATATATCTGCTGATTTTTCCTTGCGGCTTACCACTCACACTAGTTAAAAAAAGTATGCAATCACTTATTCAAGGATCTAAGCATCATGGATACAAAATTCGGCACAAATGAATATATTATTTTTTATGCTATTTTTGCCAGGGTTGATGAAACAGCATTTGCTTTTGCATCGGGACTCATTTTTTTCCTCGGTATGTTTGCAATTACAGCCCTACTAATTATTAAAGGGACTATCCCTGACATTCCAATTGAACCAAATTTGCAGTTACTCAACGGTTATCTACCCGGATCTCACTTAACCTGGTTTGGAAACATGATTGGATC
>JBBQCU010000150.1:0-7808 GCA_038319065.1 Methylococcales bacterium | reverse complement strand
ATTGTCAGTGTTAACCAGCCGTTTAGCACGGATCATTGACCGATCCCGTATTTTGCACAACAGGCTATTGTCCCTCAAGAAGGAAAGGCAAGACAAGGAAATTCATGATGAATTGGCGGTGCTAACCCAACGGATGCGGCTAATCAACTGGGCGATAGGTTTGTGCACCACTTGCGTTCTATTGATCGGCTCTGTGATTGCAATCCTTTTTCTTGGTTCGTTCATAATTCTCAACATGGCGATCCCGATCGCTTCGTTGTTTGTCGCAGCCATGCTGAGTCTGATCCTGGCCTTAATTTTCTTTATTGGTGAGATTTATCTGGCCACTGCTTATGTCCGTAACGGACCATAAAAGTCAGGTTATTTAGATTTAGAGTGGACGTAATTTGTTAATGCCTCCCTGATTAAATTTTTGTTCTAGCCTCACGTTCCAGTTCGCGTGGTGCAATTTTGGCCAGTTCTGCCATCTCCTCGGCCAAAAGATCCAGTATATCGTCCGCCGACACAATGCCTTCAAGCCCGCCTTTCTGGTTAACCACCGGGATTTTTGTTGATATGGGCTATTCAAATAATTGTATGTTGATCAATAATTCACTATGATTGCAGCCTGAATAGCTAACTTTTTTGCTCAACAATATCGGGAGATAAGATGAAATTATTAACAGCAATCATTAAACCATTCAAAATGGATGATGTTCGAGAAGCGTTATCTGAAATAGGAGTTGCAGGAGTTACTGCAACAGAAGTTAAAGGATTTGGCCGTCAGAAAGGTCACACTGAGTTATATAGAGGCGCTGAATATGTGGTCGACTTTCTTCCTAAAGTAAAGCTTGAAATTGCCGTTGCTGATGATATGGTGGAAAAAGCAGTTAGCACCATCGTTAAAGCCGCTAATACGGGAAAAATAGGCGATGGAAAGATATTTGTTTCTAATTTGGAAGAAGTAATTCGCATCAGAACGGGTGAAACCGGAGAGGATGCCATCTAACTTACCAAGGAAAGAAAGATGTCTTTTACCCCAACTAAAAAGCTACTGTCAGGCTCGCTGTTTCTTCCCGCTGTGGCTTTGGCTGATCAACTAAATCAGGCTAATACGGCCTGGGTTTTAACCTCTACCGCATTAGTTTTGTTTATGACAATCCCTGGCTTGTCATTGTTTTATGCCGGATTAGTCAGAAGCAAGAATGTGTTATCTGTGTTAATGCAGTGTTTTGCCATTACCTGCATGGTTTCCATTCTTTGGCTGGCAGGTGTCTACAGTTTAATTTTTGCCGATGGCGGCGAGCTGCAAAAATTCATCGGTGGAACAGCCAAAGTCTTTCTTCCCGGCATAAGCACGGCAGCATTGACGGGTGATATTCCGGAAACGGTTTATTTCATGTTTCAAATGACTTTTGCCATTATTACCCCTGCTTTAATTGTCGGCGCTTTTGCCGAGCGCATGAAATTCTCGGCAATGTTGTGGTTTAGTGGTTTATGGTTGATTATTGTTTATTTACCGGTCTGTCACTGGATATGGGGCGGCGGCTGGCTGGCTGATTTAGGCGTGATGGATTTTGCCGGCGGCATTGTTATTCATATCAATGCGGGTGTTGCCGCTTTAGTGTCTGCCCTGGTTCTAGGAAAAAGAAAAGGTTTTCCAACGACCGCAATGCCACCCCATAATATGACCATGGTCGTAACAGGGGCGGGTATGTTGTGGGTCGGCTGGTTCGGTTTCAATGCCGGCAGCGCTTTAACAGCAGACGGGCGTGCCGGAATGGCCATGTTGGTGACCCATATTGGCGCGTCTTCCGGGGCTTTAACCTGGATGTTTATTGAATGGAAGCGTTTTGGCAGACCCAGTGTTTTGGGTATAGTTACCGGTATGGTGGCAGGGTTAGGCACGATTACCCCGGCCTCCGGTTTTGTGGGTCCTCTAGGTGCATTGGTAATTGGTATAACTGCAGGTTTTGTGTGTTTTTATGCCACTCAATACGTAAAACGCACCCTGGTAATTGATGATTCTTTGGACGTATTTCCTGTTCACGGTGTAGGCGGCGTTACCGGATCATTATTAACCGGCGTTTTTGCCGCCAGCAGTTTAGGCGGACTGGGTTTGGCCGAATCGGTTTCAATTATGGATCAAGTACTTGTTCAGGCCATAGCAATTATGGTGACCATTTTCTGGAGTGCTTTATTCAGTTTTCTAATTCTGAAAGGATTGGATAGATGGATAGGTCTTCGTGTGACACCTGATGAAGAGCAGCAAGGGCTTGACACTGTTCTGCACGAAGAGTCGGGCTATTCAGAATTATAAGGGGTCTTAAAGGATACCGGTGTAAAATGGCGGCTTTTGATGTCGCCTTTTTTTTGGATTTATAGGCTAACACAGATTAAATGACTAGGGACTTATGAAATTTCAAGGCATAGTGTCTAAAATTAAAAAGCCTTTTATTGTAGTGGCCAGCCTTTTGATTATTTATGTAGTGACTGGCGTTTTTATTTTGCCGGCATTATTAAAGTCGAAAATACCTGAAATTATCCAGCAGGAAACTGGAAGAAAAGCATTAATTTCAAACGTTCAGATTCAACCATTTCCGTTGTCTGTTAGTGTGCAGGGTTTTGAGATTAAGGAGCATAATGGTCAGCCATTTGCCTCGTTCAATGTTTTTTATATCAAAATCGGGCTGTTTCAATCAATAAAACAGTTGGCGCTCGTTTTTGATGAAATTTCGCTAAAAAAGCCCTATGTCCATATAGCCAAACAAAAAAATGGGACATTCAATTTTCATGATTTGTTTAAGGAAAAAACTGAAAACAAGACGGAGGAAGGACAACTATTCCCTGTAAATATCGCAAAATTTTCCCTCTCGGAAGGAAAACTGACATGGGAAGATGTCAGTTCTGGCAAACCTTTAATTGAGGATATTAATCCGATAAATCTCGATATTGAAAATTTAACTACCCATGCTGACAAGCAAGCACGGTTGGGTTTGTCGCTGGCGCTGACATCGGGCGGGCAATTGGACTGGAAGGGCACAGTCAGCATCAAGCCATTGTCTTCAGAAGGACATGTCAAAGTTGGCAAGATAACGCTGGAAACGATTATGGCGCTGACCATGCGGGATAAGATGCCTTTTAATCTAAAAGGGTATGAACTGCTCGATGCGGATTACCGGGTCAACTATACCCAAAATAATTTAAAGTTTGCCGTTAATAAGGGTGGATTTGAAATACGCGATTTTCAGTTATTAGAAAAAAGCAAGAATAAGGCCCTGATTAAAATGCCTGTTTTTGCTTTAAGAGGAATTGATTTTAATTTAGAGAACCAATCCATATTGATCGAGTCTGTTTCGGCCAATGATGCCGAATTTCAGGCATGGCTGGATCCCCAAGGCGTCATTAACTACCAGACCTTATTCCCGGCTTCTAATCCCGGAGGCAAAAACAATAAAACAGCGGTTAACACTGGCGAGCCCGAAGCCGCGCCCTGGAAAATCAAGGTCAAGTCTGTTGCATTAGATAATTTTGGCGCGGTGTTCGAAGATCAGGCCATGAAAAAACCCGTGGTTATGAATCTTAAACCGGTCAATTTCAAACTAACCAATTATAGTAATGAAGCCGGCGCAAACGTACCTTTCCAGTTGAGTGCCGTGCTGAATAAAACCGGATCAATAAAGCTGGCTGGCGATACCGTTATTCAGCCTTTTTCCGCAAAAGTAGCCGTTGAAGCAAAGGGCATTGCTTTGCAAAGCTTTCAAGCTTACCTAAACAAGTTTGCACGGCTGGATATTATTGACGGAAAGTTAAATATTGATGGCAATGCTGTTGTCGCTACACCGAAGAAAGATCAGCTGGATGTTACTTTTAAAGGCAATACCGGGATTGTAAATTTATTAATCCGCGATCAGCTGCTTAATGAAAAAGGTCAGATTAAAGATCTGGTTAAAATCCCTGTTTTTGCATTGCGAGGAATTAATTTTAATCTGGGCAACCGGGAACTGGTGTTGGACTCTATTACAGCAAATAATGCTGACATACAGGCATGGTTGAATCCGGAAGGTATCATTAATTACCAGTCCTTGTTTTCGATCACTAAATCCGAAGCAATCAGTATTGATAAAGCCGTAAAAAATACCGTCAAACCTAAAACAGCCACATGGGAAATTAAGGTCAACAATTTAGCTTTGACAGATTCCGCCTTAAGTTTTGAAGATCAAACACAAACAAAGCCTGTAGTCATGAACTTTAAACCTATTAATTTAAAACTCACTAACTACAGCAATAAAAGTGGTGTAAAGCTGCCTGTTCAACTCAGTGTCGGAATGAAAAGAACCGGATTGATAACACTTAAAGGCGATACCGTTATCGAACCGCTTTCCGCTGATTTAGACCTTGATTTAGAAAATATCGGCCTGGAACAATATCAACCTTATTTCGATCAATTTGTCCGGCTGGATGTCATTGACGGCACATTACATATTGACGGTAAAGTCTCTGTCGCCAAGAACAGCCAAGATAAACTGGATGTTAAATTTAAGGGCAATACCGGGATTGCCCGGCTATTAACTCGCGATCAAACTCTTCATAAAGACTTGGTAAGCTGGGAAGACTTGACCTTAAAAGACGTTACAATGGATTTATTGGCAAATCGTTATACTGCTGCAGCGCTGGTAATTGATAAACCTTATGTCAGGGTGACTATCAGAAAAGATAAAACAGTTAATTTTAAAGACATTGTTATTAGCGACAAAAGTAAGACTAAGCCATCAGCTAAATCACCGCAAAATAAACAAAAGGAGGTGAATAAATCTTATTTTAAATTGGGCAAAATTAAAGTAACCGACGGCTCTTCCGATTTTTCTGATCTTTCTTTAATTTTACCCTTTGCGGCTCCCATTAAAAGCCTGGACGGCGGTGCAAGCGACGTCTCCTCGGAACAAAAATCAATACTTACTTTTGCTTTAAAAGGTAATGCTTACGATTTATCCCCTGTCGATGTCAAGGGAGAAATCAGTCCCTATCTGGGCGATTACAATGTAGAAATTAATTTTATCGGCCTGCCGATGCCTTTAGTGTCACCTTATATGGTTCAATTTGCAGGCTATAAAGTTGAAAAAGGCAAGCTGACACTGAACCTGAAATACAATGTTGCCAATAAGAGATTGACCGCTTCAAACAGTATATTTATTGATCAGTTCGAATTGGGAGAGAAAGTTGAAAATCCGAATGCCGTTTCACTGCCTCTTAAGCTGGCGGTTGCATTGCTGAAAGATTCGAGTGGTAAAATTAAAATAGATGTCCCCATTACCGGCAGTCTGGATGATCCGAAATTTAGTGTAGGAGCAATTGTTGGGGATGCGTTGATGAATGTGATTAAAAAAGTGGTTACTTCGCCTTTTCGTGCGCTGGGGTCCCTGATAGGCAGTGAAAAAGACATGAGCACAATTAGTTTTGCAGCCGGTAGTTCGTCTTTGAGTAAGCAACAACAGGCAAAACTGGACGATTTATCCAAGGCGTTGAAAGAACGGCCGATTTTAAGTCTAGACATCAAGGGCGCCGCTTTCCAGGAACAGGATTGGCCGATTATTAGAGAAGACGCATTATATGATCAACTTAAAAAACGCAGAGCCGCCGAGATTAATAAAAGCGCCGATAAAAAAATACGCGATGAATATGTCGAACTTTCTGATGACGACTACAAACGTTTATTAGCGGATATGTTTATTGAAAAGTTTCCTCTGCTGGCGGAAAAGTCATTTTTGGGTACGCCGCAATTGATGAATCCAAAAGCAGGTGATTTTTATGAAATAGCCAAACAGAAGCTTTTTACCATTATCAAGGCGGAACAGAGGCGGCTTAATAAGCTCGCTTTAGCTAGAGCGCAAGCCATTGCAAAGTATCTCGTTCAGAAGGGCGGTGTGCCGAGCGAACGAGTATTTATTCTCGAAACAGCAATTGATCCTAAAAGAGCGGATAAAGAGATTGTCAGTACATTGTCGTTAAATGCAGGTAATTAATAATTATCTAATTTCATAAGCGTTCAAGCAAATTGACGCATTGCACGAACAAATCTGGTCAATTTACCACGAATTCATCAAGCGGCTTTTGTTGAATAAATCTTGGCTAGAAGGCGTCAAATGCGGGTATGGGATCGTTTGGTTTCTCTGTAGAGATGGTCAACGTACCGCTCTGAGAGAAAATTTTCTGGTTGATCGAAGATGCACCATTAATAAGTTTGTTGGAACGTGAACCATCAATAATAATGCGGCAAGAAGATGAACCAACTGTGCGGTCTTTAACAAATACTGTGCGTTTCACGGTACCATTGTCCCGCAGGGATTTTGAGCGCTGCCAGTGCTTCTCTTCCGGGAAGTCAAGCACGGATAATGACTCCAGGCCCCAGTCATAGATGTGATGGTCATTGGTATCCTCGCCAAGGTTATAATCCTTGATCATATTGAGCTGATAATCAACAAACGCGCCATTATCACCTTTCACTTGGACGCTGCTTTGTGAAACCATGATGGTATCTGAATTGTTAAAAGTCACTGTGCCTGAAAAGCCCTTGATTTCAGAGCCTTTTATCGAGGCGTTTCTTACCTGCTCTATGTGAATATCTTGTCCCCGGTACGCAATGGGATTATGGGGTATCGCCTGGATAACCAACAACTCTTCGCCATCCTTGGTAAGGAACTTGATTTCATTGGATGCCGGAGTTCCGGCATCTCCATTGGCAGAGACATTGAAAGAGTATGATCCTGACACAGAAGTACAACTAGTTGCTTGGATCAAGCCTTGAAAAATTTGCATAGCACTATCATAGAGGGAATAAGCGGCCCTCTCAGACGAATTAAAACCCATAGAGGAACCCGCAAAAGATGCTGGGCCATTGTTATACTTCTTCGGGACCGATATAGGCTCATCACTCACTGCTGATGTTGTAAAACCGAGCAGTAGGGTTAAGGTCAGTGCGTTTAATTTTCCTTTCATAAATAAACTCCTAAGGTATTATATTTAGATTTTTCAGTTGATTTGCAGAGTAATCATCAGGCATGGTAATCGGATCGTGTTGATTACGAAGCCGGTACATGAACCCTAATCCCTCTTCGAGTAAGAAATATATTCTACGACTTAACTGTTATCAAGTTTGAGTCTGGCATTAATTAATGTATATCCACCGATGGATTTTAGGTAATCATTTATTAAATTATAGAATAGCGGCTTGTGACAACAGTCTCTCAGAAATTGAATTCATCTACTGGAGTACTTGGGATGCTGGTCGATACGGTTAATGTGCCTGACTGCCAAAAATAGTCTGCGTTATTGTCGCCGGAAATATCAATTACAATTCTACAAGCATTAGGGCCAATCATCCGGTCTTTAACAATTACAGTCCTTCCCAAGACTCTACTGTCATCACGTAACACTTTTGAACGCCGCCAATACTCTTGAGTGGGATAGTTTAATCTGGCGTAAGCTTGTGCCCCCCAACCCATAATATATGGAAGCCCATTAGAACTGTCGGTTATCCGGTAATAATCATCGATCAAAGTACCTTGGTAAGTGTCGAACCCGTTATTGTTATTGAGGACATCGACTTTATTGTTCATGATCATCATTACCGGGCCTTTTGCATTGTATGTCAATGTGGCCAAGTAACTATCCAGTTCGATTCCATTGAATTCCCCATAATCGGCTTGCTTAAGCATCATTTTTTGGCCTCTAAACTCATAGTAGGGGCTGAGGGTGGCTTTGAGAGTAAAAGTAGAACCTAGCGAATCGACATCCACTACGTTGAAGTTTGGGTTGTTCACCGTACCATC
>JBBQCU010000149.1:0-7814 GCA_038319065.1 Methylococcales bacterium | reverse complement strand
CTATGCGCAAACATTGCGAACAACAATACAAAAGACTGTCCGGTTGGCGGGCTATCAAGGAAATTACAAGACCATTACCCCCAGTTTTTCAAACAAAACAGCGGGCGATTCAAAGCACATTTCATTAGTTTCCCTATCAACTGCAATCTGTATGCTATAACCTTTGGTCAATTTTGAATTCGTTTGTTTATCCACAATAAGGTAGTCTAATTTCAAACGATTCTCCCATTCCACACAACAACTGGTTACCGTAATTATCTGTCCGAACACAGCGGGTTTAATATAACGAATCCTGAGATCAATAACAGGCCATGAATAACCGGAATCACGCATTTGCGGATAGTTATAATTAATCTTTTCCAGCAAAGCGCAGCGGGCAATTTCAAAATATTTTGCATAATGCCCGTGCCAGACAACCTCCATCATATCGACATCATGAAAAGGGATTTTTATATCGATTTCAGTATGATGAATTCCTTTAATCATATAAATCCCAATGCTGTTTCCTGATCAATTCCAGACAAAGCCTTAGCTCATGCTCCAAGGCTCGATCAGTGCTTAAAAAAGGGCTGTATTGACGCAGTTCTTCAACAGTAGTTCTAAGAGCGGGACTTAAAGTTTCCCTGTTGCCACGAAGTTCAACACCCTGGACAACAGCTAACAAGGTGGCAACTGCAACCTGCTCGGTCAATTCCAGTATGCGTATGCAATCCCGAGCGGCTATTGTGCCCATGCTGACCTTGTCCTGATTGTGGCATTCAGTCGAGCGGGAAAAGACGCTGGCGGGCATGGTCAGTTTAAGTGCTTCTGCCGTCCATGCCGATACGGCTATTTGCACAGCTTTAAAACCATGATTGAGCATGGTGAGATCGCCGCTTGCACCGGAGAGATTAGCGGGAAGCCCCTGATTGAATTTGGTGTCCATCAATTGCGCCATTTGCCGGTCCATTAAATCGGCCAGATTGGCTACCGCTGTTTTCAGGCTGTCCATCGCGAAAGCAATATGACCGCCGTAAAAATGACCACCATGCAAGACGAGTTCGCCTTCGGCATCAATAATGGGATTGTCGTTGGCGCTGTTTAATTCATTTTCGATAAACTGCCGCAGCCAGGGCAATGAATCTTCCAGCACGCCAATGATATGCGGCGCGCAACGGAGGGAATAGCGATCCTGCAAGCGAGTATCGTGACGCGGTGCGCTTCCGGTTAACTGCAAATCCGAGCGTATGCGCTGGGCGACGCGGTTTTGTCCGGGATGTGGCTTAACTGAAAACAATTTCTCGTCAAAGTGATAAGCATTACCTTTTAAGGCAACGGATGCCAGGCTGGTGATGCGTGTGGTCAACCGGGATAAATATTCCGCTCGTTGATAGGCAAGACAAGCGATACCCGTCATTGCCGCCGTGCCGTTCATGATGGCCAGCCCTTCCTTGGGCTTTAAAATGAGCGGTTCGATATTTAAACGCGCAAAAACAGCTTGAGTTGCCAACCGTTCGCCTTGATAAAGCACTTCCCTTTCTCCCGCCAGAACAGCCGCTACATAAGATAGCGGGGTTAAATCGCCGCTTGCTCCAACCGAGCCTTCCTGGGGTATTAGCGGAAGAATATCCTGCTGAAGTAATGCCGCCAGGTGTTGCAATAATTTGTAACGGACCCCTGAAAAACCACGTGCCAGAGTGGTTAAACGGACGGCTAAAATAGCCCGTGTTGCCGGCGCATCAAAATGATTGCCCAAACCGCAACCGTGAAAAGTGTATAAATGTTTAGGCAATTCTTCGGCCAGATCAAGTGGAATAGACACCGTGCAGGAATCACCGTACCCCGTGGTTACACCATAAACAAAGCCTTCTTCTCTTAATAAAGTGTCGATAAACAACGCACCCTTATCGATACCGGTAACAAATCCGGCTTGTTGGCTTAATTCAATGAGTGCCTGCTGCCCGGCGATTAGACAAATATCTTCTATAGTTATCGGCTGGCCATCGAATACAACCTTATTCATCATTATTTTCAACACACCAGAAATCATAAAAGTTAAACCATTGTAAAGGTTCTTTCAAACAGTAATATTGCAAACGCTCGGCATACAGTTGAATGATTTGCTGCATTACCAGTTCGCGGGTTTTTCTGGGAAACTTTAAAACGGAGTTGAAATAGTCAAAATAAATAACATGCTTGCCCTGTTGCTTTAAGCAAAACACGGTATAAACAGGACATTTAAGTAACGAAGCAAGGATAAATGGCCCTTGTGGAAATAACGCCTTGGCTCCCAGAAAATCAACTTTTGCCACACGCTGCGAATAGCCAACAGGCGTTCTGTCTGCGGCGATGATGACTAATTCACCGTTGTCAATTTTATCGCTCAGGAAAATGGAAGTGGCGGCAGTAATTTCTGTGACCTGAATCAGGTTAAGTCTGCTTTTGTCGTTGTACTGATTTAATAACCGGTTAAATTTTTCTGCATGCTTGGTATGTACCAGCACGTTAATGATTACATCCTGATCCAGATAAGCGATCACCCTGCAAACTTCAAGATTGCCCAGATGCGAGCCTAACAGGACAACGCCACGGCCTTTTTTTGCTTCGGCCAGCAATTGATCTCGTCCATGATATTCCACATCAGCAAGCGATAGCGCCCCGGACCAGGCCGCCAATTTATCGATAATAGCATTGGCAAAAGTTATAAAGTGCTTGTAACTGTAAAGCAAGCTGCCATTCAGTTTTGACGTGGGCATAAACTTCGCCACTCTGTTTAAATAGGACTGACTCGCTCGTCTGCCGGAGCGATTAATCAACCAATAATAAATGACCACGGGATATAAAAACACCTGCAAGACAGTCCTGCCAAAAAGCAGGTAGATGCGTAATAGAATATGCATACCCCACAGGGTGCTGCGTTCTTCAAGTTGAGCCCAGTTTGTTGAATGCTTCATCGCCAATGCCTGATTAGTAATTGCGGGATGCGAATCAGCATGCCGAAAAAAAGTCTGGCATGAGTTTTTGAGATCATTAAATTATCACGCCATAATTGGAAATGTGAAACCCCATCGTAAGGGTATTTTACCGAGGTAGGCATATTGATAAACTCTACACCTTGCCAGTACAAACGCACAACGATATCGATATCAAAATCCATGCGTTTGGCGATACGCGTTTTACCGGTCAACTGTTCCACAGCTGTCAGCGGATAAAGCCGAAAGCCGCAAATACCATCTGTAATCGCAAATGATAAAGTGTTTATCCAAATCCAAAGGTTGGTAAACTTTCGCCCGTAAAGCCGGCCCTTGGGTACTGTTTCATCAAAAAGCGGAACCCCCAGAATCATTGCCTGAGGACTTAGCGCACTTGCTTCAAGAAATTTTGGAATATCATTCAAGTCGTGTTGTCCATCCGCATCGATTTGTATGGCATGAGTAAATCCCAAACGAATGGCCTCCTTGAAACCATCCATAACTGCCGCACCTTTGCCGCCATTTTCGTGCCGGGTTATTAAACTAATCCAGCTGGGCTCATGCCGGGCACAGTCAGCTAAAACATTGGAGCAAACAGCGGAACTTCCGTCATTAACAAGCAGACAAGGAATTCCAAAAGCTTTTAATTTCGAGACCACAAGAGGAATTGCTTCTTCATGGTTATAAACAGGCACGATGATGCAAGTTTTCATATTTTATATCCATAAACCATCCGTCCCGAACTATGCGTACCTGATTGTGAACTGAAATTAAAGTACAATTTACCCGCTGATGGCTTCCAGTTAAGCATGAGTTTAAGCTCTGCACCCGGCTGAATCACTTTCACAAACTTGATAACTTCCATCGCTGAAAACGGCTTATCCATGCCAAAAAATAGTTGGCCGAAATGTTCTGCCCAAGCAATCTGAACAACTCCAGGCAATATTGGATAGCCGGAAAAATGATCGGGGAAATAGATCAAATCTTCAGGCACATTGAGTTTCAGTTCAATACCCTCACCCGCTTTATTAATCCCAAGCACATAAGGAAATCTTTTACTATCCATATCCAGCAGGTGTTTTAAAACGGGCTGTTCGATTTTACCCTCAGAGGTCAGCAGCATCTGTTCTAAAAACAACCATTTTCTGGGCAAGACAACAGCATCGAAGTATCGGTAAAGCTCATTACGCAGTTGTTTGATTAATGGTTTCCTACCTTTGGTTTTTAGTGACTGTACGCCCTCCTCATTCAAAACAATAACCGCGCAGACGACATCCCTGTGCTTTGTTAACACCAGGGCAAAAGCTTCCGCTACCCAAGGTATAGCCATTAATCGTTGTTCCAGCTCAGCCAAAGACAAGCGTTTTTCTTCTATTTTGACGATCCTGTCCAGTCGCCCTTGCAGGATAAACCGGCCATCATCTTGTAAGTTGATTTGATCATCTAATTGAAATCCTGCCGGGTCAATTAAATAAGGTGAATGCAACTGCCAGCCATTTTCAGTTTGTGTTAGCGACATGCCTTCAAATAGTGTCCAGGGTGTTAAGGGTTCATAGCCCTGCAGTCTCCAGCCAATACCACCGCTCTCCGTACTCCCGTAGATTTCTATGACTGACTGCCCACTGCAAGTTGAAATTTGTTGGGCAACTTCATGTTTTAAAGCACCGCCGGAACTGAAAACAGCACTTAAACTTGCGATGGCGTTCCAGGGAGATCCGCAATCCAGGCGTTTTAAATGCGCGGGGCTGGCAATCCAGTAAACCGCAGCATCTTGAGCTCCCTTCACAAGAGTTTCAGGATTGATATAACAGCCACTATGAAAACATCGTCCTGCAGATAGCGGCCATAACACTCGAAACAAGAAGCCATAGACATGCTGGTGACTGACTGTTGCCAAAGCCGCCGCATGGGCTAGCTGTTTGCCCCATTGCTTTTCCAGCGTTGCGATTTCATGCTGAAATTGAATAAGCTGCTTGTAAACCGGCTTGGGGTGTCCGGTAGAGCCGGAAGTAAAAATAACCAGCCTAGTTTCTACGGGGTCTAACGGCAATAACGACACGCCAGAACATTCTGTTGATTCCAGGTAATAATCAAACGGCCTCGTTGTATCCCAATCGCCTATTAACTGGCAATTCAGCTGCTGAAATAGTAGCGCTGTGCCAGGTCGATTATTGCCAGGTAGCCAGATTTCTTTTCCAGCGTGAAAAAGAGCAAAAAGCAACACACTAAAAGGATAGGCATCTTCGGCAAATAAAGCATAGCGCTGAACTGATTGCGATTTTAGTCTGTTAACCCAAGACTTAACTGCGCCATAAAATTGATCGGCTGCATAATAATGTCCGGCATGATAAGCAATCGGTACAGTAGCCGGTCTTTTTGCCGTCAAACAATGAGACAGTGGAATCAGCTCATCGAACATGTTTCTGGGTTTTCATCCTGACTATATATTCTCCGCCCAATAAAATGCCCATCAAGAGATAGGCTATCAAGCCGTTATATAAACTCCAGACTTCAAAACTACTCCATAGGGCTGTTACCAAAGAGATAAAGCCATTGACAATAAAAAAACCACACCAAACTTGAGTAACACGTCGCGTATAAATAACGCCTTCAGGTGGTAAATCAGGATGTTGTAATCGAGCCAAACGTTCAATCAGGCTGGGCGGAGACAGTAAACTCCATGAAAAAATCACCAACATCACGCCACTCACCAAGGCCGGATAAAACCGTAAGCTAACAAGATTATTACTCCATATGGCAAATCCACAATACAGCACACCTGCCATCAGTAAGGGCCTACTCCAATGATTATCAGAATAACTGGCGGCCAGTTTGATAATCAGCAATACAATCAAAATGCCAGCAATTTTCCAGGGCTCAAAGTAATTACTACCAAAATAAACGGCAAAGGGATAAAGCACGCTTAACATTGCTGTAACACCGACTATAAAAATGCGCATGTCAATTATTCAGCATTTTATAAACTGCCTCGACAACATCACCGATGGTGCGAGCGGCTTTGAAATCTTCAGGCTTGACTATTTTTCCAGTCATTTCTTTAAGCTTGACTACCATATCGACCGCATCAATGCTGTCGAAGTCAAGATCTTCATATAAACGTGCTTCCAAGGTAATCGCCTGTTCGTCAATTTCAAACAGTTCTACCATGATTTTTGTAATAGCTGTTAAGATTTCTTCACGATTATTCATGAAATTATCTTTCCTGATAGTTTTTCATAAAGTCCTCAACTACGTGCTGATTCTATGTACTCAGCCAAAGCCGAAACAGAAGAAAAAATCTTCACCACATCTTCTTTGTCAGCATCAATTTTTACATTATATTTTTTGCGGATAGCCAAACCTAATTCAAGAGCATCTATTGAATCCAAACCCAATCCGTCATTAAAAAGCGCATCGTGACTATCTATATCGGCTACGCTAATATCTTCCAGGTCCAGCGCATCAATAATTAATTGTTTTAATTCATTTTCCATACTGTTTATAGACTTCTCTCTGATGAGTAAAATAATCCTGTAAAAACTGATTAAAGCGGCGCACAGCAATTGATTTAGACTCAATTGTTATAAATTCATCCAGCGCAATATCTTCACCAACGTGCATGGCTAAATGAAAGCGCCGGTAAGGAATTTGATACCATTGCTCGGCTTTTGTTAAGGTGCTGGGATAACAGGATAATGTGACAGGCGTTACAATCTTGTCGGCCTGTAACGCTATTGTAGCTGCTCCTCGCTGAAAACGACACGGTTTACCCGGTATTGATCGTGTTCCTTCCGGAAAAATAATCATGGTACCGCCTGATTGCAACCATTGAACACATTCGCCTATCATTTTTTCCGGATCACCATTACTGATATACCCGGCATTTAGAATAGGCCCCCGCATAAAGGGATTATGCCATAAGCTTTCTTTTACAATGCAGCTTGCCTGCTTAACCCGGCTAATTAAAAAAACAATGTCCACCAGTGTCGGATGGTTGGCTATTATCAGTTGCCCGGGGCGATTCAGTTTCTCCAGTCCTACTACCTCATAAGTCATTATCCCCATTCTGTGCATTAGCCCGATAAAAACATAAAAACTGTAATGCACCACTTTTTGTCCTCGACTTATCCGTTGCAAGTGATCGCCGGGCAAAATAGACAATAGGGGAAAAACCAGCATCCACAATAACAAGCCACCCAAACCAAAACTGAAAAAGCAGCAACCTGTAGCAAAAAGACGCCAAACGTATTTTAACTTCCTGATTATTTTTTGTGTCATGTCAAGCTATGATGCCCCCGATTTCCTAAACTCAACGATCGTTCTTGAGCAAGAAGAATAGCCGGTAATTGTACAGGATGCTCGTCATCCCATCATCACGAGATTATTGCAAGCGTTGCTCTTGGCGGAATGCTTGCTTGACAAGGCTTGAGTGAGACTCGTATGATTCGCTAAGGGGTGGATTTCCTATCCTCTTACGAAATGGGCGTCTTAGCCCATTGAATTTTCTATCCATAATAAGGAGAGTGACAATGAATCATGAGCAAAGAGAAGACGAACTCAAAGAACGATTTGCAGATAAACACAGTCTCGAATACCCAGCTACCCGGATAATAAAAGGAAGGGATATAGCCATGAGAACTTGCTCGGCGCTAGGGTTGGTAATCCTGGTTGCTGGCCTGAGCGGGTTTAGTATGATCGTCGATTCGCCGATTAAGGGCGTTCTCGGTACCGAGGTTATCTGGGGTGATATAGCGACCGGGGAACCAGGTTCTTCCAAACCTGGCGCGCTGAAAGAGGGGAAAGCCTGTGCGGAGTCCATTCTGGGCTTGCTGGCGCGCGGCGATGCAAGTGTTCGTGCGGCAA
>JBBQCU010000148.1:0-7833 GCA_038319065.1 Methylococcales bacterium | reverse complement strand
CACTACCCAGGAATCAGCGTATTAATCCCCAAACCCGTAGCTCATTGAAGGCGGTTTAGTCCAACAAGGTTTATCTGTCGCGATTAAGTTCATGGCTTCGATCCGATTTGGGTGGCGCGACAGATAAACGCTATTCGTTATCCGTGTACGTTTTGCGCAGATTGAACCATGTCTGCCGCCATCGCGTCACCTATTCCCCTAATGGCTCCCACTAACGAGCCTATCATTCTTTCCTCAGCCGGCTGAGTCTCGGCATCCTGCATAATGACTGCTTTCACTCCATACTTCATTACTGATTGAAGTTTTTTGACAATGACACCGGGTATTTGCATAGCAAAGTCATCAAGCGATTCTGCTGCTTGTTCCATATTAGCTTCCGCTTCACTTCCGTTACGGACAAACGTATCAGGCGCATTGTGATCGGGTGCGAAAACAAAGACAGTGGAAATAATTTCCTGTCCAGATGTTAATGCTGCGTCTTCGGTGGTCGGTACTGGATCAATATTGGCGGCCCCATAAATTAATACGCCGCTTGCAATAATCGCTTTAGCTAATGTAAACATTTCCTGTCTCCTATTAGGGACAGGGACTTTGAGGTTATTTGATCGTGTAGGTCTGGCAGATTGCTCTGCAAGCTCGCGACTCTGGTAATCCCGCTGTCCCTGACATAGTGTCATGGATCGGTGACTTTGCGTCCCTACCTCGCGATAGGTTTGCCATTTTCTGTCACACAACTTATTTCTTGTTACATTTTAAGTTTAGTTAAAGAATTAAAAGATTCAAGGCATCTTGTTAAAAAATGTTAAAAATTTGTCACGGCAAAAATAACAAGGATTACGCGCGAGCGTATTAGTAATGTTTTTTGATTTTTCAGATCAAGACTAATTGGCATGACCTATGATTAAAGCAGCAAATGTATCCCATTCTTCTGGGTAGATCTGAACCCTTTCCTGGTGTGACGGTGAGGACAGGTATCGAGCAATAATTTGTAGCCTCAGCTGTTCACGCATCAACTCAAACTCAGTAATATCTGTAGTACTAATAAAATAAACCTCACCATTCAAGGGATTTTCGAATTCGACGATTTCTTCTAAGGAATCAGGTTGTATTGAAGTCGCTGACATTATTTATTCCCCATTTTTTCAAATATTTCGGATGGTTTCTAAAGAGGCTAAAGCAACCGAAAATGTTGGTGATATTTGAAAAATAGTATGAGTATCGGTTATTTCTCGCAATGGCTGTTGTTGAACTGCAGTTGTGACTAAAACCAGACGCCCAGACATTGCTTGCATTCCTTTAAATGCCAAGAAAATTACGGACGATCCACTGGAATCGATAAATAAAGCTTTATGCAAATCAAAACTAAGTTTACTAGCGCCATCTTGCAAAAAAGATTTTAAGAATTCACTTAATTCAGGAGAACTTTTAATGATCAGTTGGCCGGATAAAACGACAATCTCAATGTCGTCATGTTGCAGTTGATCAATTGCCATTTTTTAGGTTCTTTGTGTGTAAATTTTTTAAAGGTTATAGCGTCAACTCGCCATCAAATTCCCTATGAGCGACATTGCGGAATGCAGATAACAGGTCTTCTATAGGAACAGAATAGACGCCGGACGTTGATGCTGCATTAATTTCGTTCACGAAAATGCCACCGTGTTCTGTTTCAACAATATCGACAACATAGGCAAGATCAGACTGCCAGGCGTTTTTCGCTACATCTTGAGCAAGCGCAAGAATTTTTTCCGGCGCAAGTGACCAAGGAATATCGTCATCCCAGGAATATGGAGCGTAAGCAGCGACAACACGGTTGACAATCCAAAATCGCCACTCGATTTCTTTGAGTTGTTGGTGTCGGGAAAGAAAGCACATAACATCAGGATCGAGATTAAGATAACCAATATTCTCCTTGATTTCCTGATGAAAAAGCTCAGTAAAAACACTGAAACCAGTAAATGACTTATGTCCCTTGTCCTGTTTGATAAATATTTTTCGGTCGTAGGATTCAACCGATCTCAATAACTGATCTGTTAAATTAATCAGCATTCCATACGGAACCCAAATCCCGCCCCTGTTTAAAACAGGTATGGATGGCTGAACGCGAGGTAGCCAACTGGAAACCGAATAATTAGTTTCGTCGTAAAATAGCCAGGGCGTGCATAGACCTCGAAAACAACCCGATTGGCGCCTGGCATCCTGAAGAGTTGTTACGGCCAGTGCAGGTTGAGGATTAATCAAAGGTACTGGATCCATAGTCAAGGATGATCCTGTCACAATTTGAACCTCATCACCGAGCCGTGTTAGAAAATTGTAGGCTTCATTAATTTGATGTCCCCAAATAGCTGTATGTAGTCGCCAAAACATAGTGTTAACCCAAAAATTGTTCAGAGTGAATAAGGGGAATAGTAGCAATAACAATTACTAAGCTGTAATTGGGCATCAAGCGGCTAAGATTTCGGCAAAGCATTAACCGAAACGGGATAGCTTGGCTGTTCCGTTTGCTTGGTAAATTTAACGATAATAAACATGGCGATAAAACAGACAAGACTGAACCAGAACGCGATGAACAGGAATGCTATACCGAGACAAAACAAAGGAAACAGGGCTGTAATTAACAAATAGAATGTATCGTTCTTAATGCCGAACATAACGGCTGTAGTTGGTTTGCACTTGTAAATGATGAAAACAAACATCAGGTACGACGCAATGGATAATATCAGTATGGTTTTAATCATTGTGAAACCTCATTTTTTTTAAATAAAAAAAGAATTAAACGTGTCTATTCGCCACAGAGGGAAGAAATACCTCCAGTCCATCCTGATCCTTATTGAAAACGGTAACCAATACCCGATGATCGCTTTTTGGAACAAAAACATAATGCAAAGGATTGTCTGGGCTTGTCCAAACTTCGGGCGCTTCGCCATATTTCTTCAGCTTATGTAGCATTACCCTGGGTGGGAGCTGGATTTTATTAAGACTGGTTTTGAGCCTTCTATGCAGATTTCTCCAGGAGGTGTTCATGTCGAGCGTCCCGCAATGCTCAGCATACCTTTGAAGGGCGTGAAGTGTGACGGCGACCATGCCCATACCTTCGCTGTGAATCTTCTCAATGCCCCTCAAGGCTTCGCCATTGACGAGCGGCACATTGAACAATTCCTCATATTGGGGAAACCATGCCTTGTCTTTGGACACACTTATTTCGGCTTCACCGTAACGCGTCAAAATGGGGTACCCGTACTCATAGAGTTCAAGCTTTTGAGTCGCTTGCCTTGCCATTTTTTTAATGGCGCCTTTGGAAACAACAATCTTCAGATTGATCCCGGTACGATTGGTATTGAATATATTGGCCTCGCCCAGAAGGTAACGAATCGCAACCGCTTCAGCCGCTGCCAAGGGGTCTTGGCAGGTCAAAGCCAAGCGGATGTCGACGGCTTTTTTCCGATGTAAGCCTGAACACCAGTACACGCGAACAACAACGTGGTCGTCGAATACGGATGCTGGGGTTGCAAATACCGTTAAAGTATCCATTGAGTGACCTTTAAATTAAGCTAAGTGAAAAAAGCGCAAGCCGGCAACCAACAACAAAAATGCAGTTGCGACCTCACTTGGAGTTGGAATATATAAAAACTTACGGATTCGGTTAAGTCGATAATTCCAGGTTATTTTTTTCAAAAACTTGTCGTAATCGGCTCTCGTCGTATCGACATACAAAATACGATACGCGGCGCCGAGCTGGTTGATTTGCTTTTGAACCTTACCCGTTGTGTCCCAAATTAGCGCCTTACGAGCAGCCTTTCCTTTTGCGTCATAAGCCTCTTGTATTTGTTGCTTATTGGCTTTGCAGTCAACGCCCAATACTTCATAAAAATTATTAAAAAATATCATGTGCTTTCTCTTGTGTTTAATTGATCGTTGATTCCATTATCCCTACTTTAAAATTAACGCAAGGGCCTTTAACCGATAATTTTCTAAATTAATAAATAAACGATTATAAACACTAAAATACAAAGCCACTCGCCTGATTCTGAGGTTTTATAAAGATTGAATGACGATCGAGAACCGAAGGGTGTGCGTAACGGGATACCCATAGGTGTCATAATGTCCATGAATAAATGTAACCAAGCCGCCGCGCAAAAACCTAAACCGGTGCTGGTAATTGCATAAAGCAGAACATCGGTACTGGTTTGCCAGGTGAACCAACAGCTCGCGGTAATGACAATCCATAACTGCGGCCAATGAGTCAGCGTCCTATGCGGAATCACTGATCTCCTGGTTTTGGTGGGTCTATGGAAAGACGGGATTTCGAGACGATCCGGGGATCTTGCGCCTAATAACATGCCAAGCGCAACGAGCGTAACAAAAGAGAAGTGATCAATGTTTATAGGATGACCAGCCATCATCACCCTGGGCAGGGATGAAAAACCTTCGGCCCATGGTACATCACAAATTCTCATGTAGGTTGCTGCCATGGCAAAAGCGGTAATGTTATGACCTGCGGGTGACATAGTAAATTTTCGAGTTATGGGTTTTTGGGCGATTTGTTATCAGGGTTTACTTGTTGCGTTTTGGCGCTTGTCTGCGCCAAGTCTTCTGCTAATGAATTCCCCAGTGCTTGCAAACCTTTCACCAACGAATCGATCATTGCTTCTTCGGCTGGTTTAGTTTCTGGATCGTCCAGAAAAATTGCCCGGAAACCGTGCTTCCTAAAAGCATCAAGCTTGAGAGCAATCACCTTGGGCATTTGAAAAGCAAACGCATCAAAATGATCGGCGGCTTGCTCTATTTGTGTTTGCGCATCATTTTTTTGGGGATCCGGTGGTAGTTGTTGAACGCTCGTATTCTGAGATTGCGGTAGTTCGGTAACATTATCGGCGTTCACCATCCCTCTATATAATAAGAGTGACAAAACTAAAATAATCTTGATTAGGTGCATTTTCATCAATAACTCACATTTATAGACACAGCCACGGACAACTCTTTAGCATCATCCATCGCGGTAATACCGACCGAGGCGGATTGCTGGGTACTTTCTTTATTAAAGCTGATCCGGTAGGAAGTCGATCCGATGGGTTGGCCGTTGACCGTCCATGAATAGCCGATAACCTTGCCGTCCGGATCTTTGCATTTAGCTTCAACATAGACCACGTAGGCATTCGGCTTCGCGGCTAGCTCACACACCGGCAACTGATTTTCAATCAGGAAAACCGGTGCCTCGACCGTGGCGGTTTGCCCCATCTTGCTGTTCAGCGTGTAGCTGATCGTGTGGCTGCCGATGTCGGTGATGTTCGACACCATATAGCTGCGGTTAGCGAACTCATCCACCGGCACGCCGTCGATACTCCAGGTTTGCGATGTGACCGAATCCAGCGGATGGCCGCCGTATATCGTTGGCCGCACCGTTACCGTCATCGGTACGCGGTCAAAGCTATTGGACTTGCCGATCTTGATAGTCGGCGCATAAGGGACCGCTTGTTCGGCAACGATGTGTTGGGTCAATACGGTTTCATGGCCGCGTTTATCCTGGATCGTGACCGTGACATCGTATTCCCCGGCATAAGTCACCTGAGCCGCCGCGCGTTCCGGGAAGGCGTCGTTTTGGCGTCCGGTTACTTTGCTTGGGAATGACCAGGTATAGGTTAGCCCCTCAAAGCGGCGATTCATGGCGGGTTGGTCGTGACTGATCATCATCAGGACATCGGCGGGCGCTTGAGGGGTGAGCTGCTTCATGGTTACCCTGAAATTCGGCCAGACGTAGGTCCACGATACATAAGTGATGGTCATTTCGCTGGTCGTGGTGTCCTTGAAGCCATTGACCCAGGCCCGAAAGATGAGTGGTTTGGGGGCGGCCATATCGGCTGTGCTGGGCACCCAATCAAAACTGTCCCCGGCAACGGTAGTGCCGTCTGGCAATTGCCATTCCGATTTTAAGGTATGCACACTGATCACGGAACCCCAGGATGGCCTGACCGAGCCGTCATAATGATAGGACTTGCCGGTCTCGACATCCCTGGGTCCCTTGGCGCTGACGCTGGGACGGGTGGGAGTTTTGACCAGCAGGTAATGCCGGGCGATTGACCAAGCGTTCGGATCGTTGGCTCGGGTATCGGCGGATCGGGTTTTGAGGGTAACGTAGACCTTACCCTCCACGTCTTCAGAGATGGTTGCCGTGGCACCGGTAGTGGTGGTGATGCCGCTCGGGGCTTCGATCTTCCATTCATTGATGGTATTGGTGGTCAACACGCCTTCCTTGTAAAGCTCCGCCGCCAGGGTCGCCGTGTAACCTGGCGCCATGTGCCTCGGGCCGGTAATAACGGCTTCCAATAGCGAATAGGCCCACACTTCGACCGGCGCGGTGTAACTTTCCACCAGCGTGTTTTTATTGACCATTCGAGCGCGTACCTGCCGCCTGCCGGGTTCCTGCATGCCGACGTTATGGCGAATGGTGTTGGATTTCGCAATCGTAGTCCAGGTGTCGCCGTCGTCGGTGCTTTCCTGCCAAGATACTTCCTTCAGTGCGACCCGGTTATCCATGGTCGCGTTCAGATTCAAGGTAAAAGTTTTGGGCGCCGGGCCATCGAAGGTTTTGGCGGTAATATGGCCCTCAATTGGCGAACCCTTAACCACTTCGACATAACGGGTTGAAGAGCTCAGGGTGCTATCCAGTCCATCGATCGTGGAAATCAGCTCGGAAACGGCGGTCAGTTTAATAAACAATTGCCCGACCGGATTAATCTGGAAGGTCGCCTCACCGTTAACCATGTCCTGCATCTCGGTAATCGGCGTTTTGACGGTTTGAGTATTGGTTTGCGCGACAATTTGCGTGCGCCATTGGCCCATCGTGTCCGCGTTATAGCTGATGCCGGTTTTGGTGTACTTGCCGACCTTGACCTTGACCTTAACGTTTATGTTTTCGGTGTCGGCAACTCGCAAGGGCGCTTCCAGTACCAGTTTTATGTTGTTTTCAGTACCTCCTACAGCGGTAATGATTTGTTCCTTGTAAATAGTG
Source organism: Methylococcales bacterium (assembly GCA_038319065.1). Taxonomy (GTDB): domain Bacteria; phylum Pseudomonadota; class Gammaproteobacteria; order Methylococcales; family Methylomonadaceae; genus Methylobacter_C. Next base: position 827 of record JBBQCU010000148.1, on the reverse strand, counting down.
GGGTAATCCTGCCAGGCTACCCGCAAGGTAGCGGGGCGCTCTTCTAATAACCCCAGGGCCGGGGTCGAAATCCAGTATGCGCCCCCTGTCATGATCCCGCCACGCTCCAAGGTTTGTTGACTATCGCTGACCGAGACTTTCATCTTGGCGTTGGTGGGCACGCCTGCGGTAATGGTAGCGCGGGTAATCGCCTGGCCGAGCGGCACGTAATATTTGCCTTCGCTGATTTTGTAGCCGCCTTTCAGCGTCACCGTGGGTGGCGGCAGGTCATTAACCGCAATCGGTAAATTATCCGTCTGAAGAACCGCCGTCATACCATCGGCAAAGACCCGGTTAACCTTATAGTTAATGGTTTGCGTACCAACGGTGCTGAGCGAGCCCTCGAACTTGATCTGATTGAGCGACAAAGCTTTGCTTAAGCTGGTATCGCCGGTGAATTCTGCAAAACAAGCCCGCTTGCCCTTGACCGCTTCGCTTTGCGCGGCGGCCTGGTCGGTATACAGGGTGCAGACCGTGCCGGATGACTGCTTGAATATCAAGCTGACCTTCTCGATCCCCACATAAACATCCGTATCGCCAATAAAAGCAAATTCAGGTGGCACCACCGGCGTGACCTTAACGGTCTTGGTTAACGGATCGGCGTCATAGCGGGTACCATTCGCCCACCGTGAGACCACCGCCTGCACGGTGTAATCGCCGATCGTGGCCGGATAACCTGCCAGTATGGGCAGTCCGTTGCTGTCGGTGCTGGCCGTTAGATCCGGCACAGTCGATGTCAGATCGACATAACAGCGGGTCGAGTCGGCCTGAGCCACGGCACTGTCCGT
>JBBQCU010000147.1:0-7878 GCA_038319065.1 Methylococcales bacterium | reverse complement strand
ATGTCCTCGACGTTCTGCAACACGATGGCTATCTCACCGAAACAGAGGAAGGCAACATCTGCTTTTTCTCGCATTTGTTACGCGATTACTGGCTATATAAAGGACGAGTATGAACAACGCAAGCTCCGATCCTACCTTGAGTCTCTATAACCCCGCCGCGCAAGACCCTGAGCAACTGCTGGCGCAATTTATCGACCGCAAAGGTTTACTGGAAAAGATACTGGCTATCGTACGCGGCAACACGCCTGACAGGCCGCAGCAACATCTGGTGCTGATTGGGCCGCGCGGCATGGGTAAAACAACCTTGCTGTGCGCGATTAAACATTCCGTAGAGCGCGATCAACAACTTAATGCCGATTGGCTGCCGGTGCTGTTTCAGGAAGAACAATACGGCATCGGCGATTTGGCGGATTTCTGGCTGGAATGCCTGCGCCATCAGCAAGGCGGCACCCAAGCTGCGGATAGGCTTTTGGCTGAAAGTCCAGATGATCTGGCAGCACAAGCGCAACAAAGCTTTTTTCAACTACTGGACGCAACCGGCAAACGAGCGTTGTTGTTGGTGGACAATCTCAACGATATTTTTACTGCCATCGGTGACGATCAGGCGCTGCACAGTTTGCGCGCTTTGTGGATGACCGACCCGCGCATGATGGTGATTGGCGCGGCACCGAGTTATTTTGAAGCAATTACCGACGTCGACCAGGTGTTTCATGATTTTTTCCGCAGCTTCTCGCTGGAACGCCTCACCCAAGCTGAATTGGAAGAGTTTTTACGTCGTTTTGCCGAAATTCTAGGCGATAACACCGTGCTAAAGGTTATCGAAAAAACCCCGGAGCGCGTTGCGGCTTTACGCATACTCACCGGCGGCAATCCGCGCCTGGTCAAGCTGGGGTATCGCGTGTTGCGCGACGGCCTGGATAGCGATTTGCGCCAGGATCTGGAACGCATGCTGGATGAAACCACGCCGTTTTTTAAACACCGCATCGACAGCTTGTCCAAGGAAGCCCGGCGTACGTTCGATGCCATCGCCCGCCGCTGGGACCCGGTGACCGTAGACGACATCCGCCGCGAACTGCGCAAGCCGTCCAATAACATCAGTGTGCAGATCAAGCGCTTGATCGACGAAGGGTTTGTCGAAGAAGCTTACGGCAGCGCCAAGAAAAAAAGCTACCAGGTCAGCGAACGTTTTTACAATGTCTACTACCTGATGCGCCACAGCCGCGAAGGCCGCCGCCGCTTACGCTGGCTGGTTGGCTTTATGCAGACCTTTTACAGCGCCAAGGATTATAAAAACTGGGCAAAACGCCTGGAGGGCGAGTTGATGAAACCGCTGGACGGCGTGATGCGTAGCGATAAACTGGCGCATTTACATGCCTTGTGTGCGGCATCGGATGATGATGGCAGTCGCGGTGAGGTCTTTGATGCCCTGGTGCGAGATGCGCTGGCTCATGATGACAGACACGCTCTGGATGAGGAAATCAGGGAAGGCGACCCGGTGGAAAAATATGGTTTCCATTATTTAATCGCTGAAATTCTATGGTTACTGGACAGGGAAAAGCGGCAGCTACTCGGTTTTAAGCCGAGTTATTTTGATTGGTGCCAACGCTTGCGTAGAGTCTTGCTTAACGCCGGGTTAATGCCATTAGTTGAACAAAAAATCGCCGACCTGAGCGGAAATCGTATGGACACGGCACGTTATGCTAATGCATTAGGCGTTGTGTTGGAATGGTTGCTAAATCGTACTGAGGGTGCTGAAGCCTTGTATCGCAAAGCCTTGGAATTTGACTCTGAAAATGTTGTTGCCTGGATTAATCTGGGTGGCGCGCTTGAAAATCAGTGTCGATATTCAGAAGCCGAAGTGGCGTATCGCAAAGCACTGGAACTTGATGCCAACAATGTTTATGCCTGGTGTAATTTAGGCAACACATTTTACTGTCAAAGACGCTATCCAGACGCAGAAGCCATGTTTCGTGACGCGCTAGAAATTGATTCTGGATATGTTGACGCATGGTATGGTCTGGGCATCGTGTTGGACAATCAACGCTGTTATCCGGAATCTGAAGCTGCGTGTCGGAAGGCCCTGGAAATTGATCCTGAATATGCTGCTGCATGGAATGGTCTGGGCAACGCGCTTTACAATCAAGGCCATTATCCGGAATCTGAAGCTGCGTGTCGGAAGGCCCTGGAGATTGATGCTGAAAATTTTACTGTCTGGGGTAATCTAGCCAACGCACTTGCCTATCAACACCATTTTCCTGAAGCCGAAGCCGCGTATCTCAAAACTTTGGAACTTGATCCGGACAATAAGTATGCACATATAAATTTAGCAGGGCTCTACCTGATTGATATGGGGCGTATCGAAGCAGGCGTAACCGAATTGATTAAGGGCTTGAAATTAAACCAGGGTAATGAATATGGACTCTTTGTACTCAGCCAACACTGGCAAAGCGTGTTGCCCCCTGCGGTCAGAAAAATTGCCGCTAACGAAGCTGGTGCGGATAACCTGCGCACCGCTTTAACCGAGGAATTGATTTCACAAGCCGCCTCGGGCGCAAAAAGCACTGTCCTTGACGTTTTACTGGCTTTGGATGAAAACGGTAAAGCCATCTTTGAACCCTTACTAATAGCCCTGCAAGCGCAAAATGACCGTGGCGTGCTGTATCGTATCGCCCGCGAAAAACGCGAATTGGTACTGGATGTGATGGTGCGTATTGATGAAGAAAATACGCTGCAACAACAAAACGGAAACCTTCCGGTTGCCAAGTGAGATGCCGCCCCGTTTGGAGTAAGCGGTGGTAGATAAATGAAGCCGAAACACATCCCCAGCTATATTGGTCAAAAATGGCCGCTGGATGATTAAAACTGCGAAATATCCGTCTCTTTGTTCCCATAAGACGCCAATTGTTCGCCAATAGCCCAACGGATGGATTTTGCCCGCCCGGCACCTATGCCGGCAACGGCTAACAAGGCCTGCTCGTCGGCGGCGAGGACGGCTTCGACGCTGCCGAATTGTTCCAACAGGTTATGGGCTGCACTTGGGCCTATCCCAGGCAGCGATTGCAGTATTCGCAGTTGGGTTTTGCGTTTGCCCTTGGGGCGCTTGCCTTTGAACAACCGGGGCGGCATCTGCCGGGCTATGTGATCGAACTGACGGGCTGCGTAGAGCATCAGTCTTGCGCTTTCGTCGGCATCGGCGGAACGGAGTAAAGGAATGCCGAGAAACAGTGTCAGGCTAATAAGCGCTCCTTGCAGGGCCTCGCGCCGCATGCCGCTCTCGGCCAGATCGCCTGCGCGGCCTTCCAGGATAATTGCCTTCTGCAACGGCGAAGCGGCAAGGCGGACACCTTGCTCGAACAAACGGCCATCCTTGAGGGAAACGGCGAAATCGCGCAGGGTTTTGCGCTCGAAAAGCAGTCGTTCGTCCAGCAGGTAATCGCCCAAGATCAAGCGCCGCACCGTGACCTCGGTTCCGTTTTGGCTTCTCAGTGCTTCGATGACTGGGGATTGGCTTTCGCGGTCGTCAGCGATAATTTGAATAGATGACACAGGACGCTCTTAAAAAGAGTACAACCTTCAACCGGGCGTTACGATGCAAGAGTTTGGGCATACCACCCCAATCCAAGCAAAAGAACGATCAACAAAGCCACTAACCAGTGGATCATAATGAACGGAAAACTATATTTTGCTGCTTCTGGGGACATGACGATCACCTCGGGTTATCCTAGATTTTTCCGTCCAGCCCCATCTGAAAATACTTGTGAGTGATTTTATCCTGATTTTCTAATAACCAGTCAATATCCGGTGTATTAGTCATCGCTTTATGTATGGCTTGCGCCATCGCTTTACGATGAATATCAAAGAGGATTTGGTGATCCAGGTTGTCATCGGTGATAACGCTTGGATTTAGCCAAACTGAACAAATAATCCCCAAATCATTGGCTTTTTCTTTAGGAATATCGCCGGCACGGACAGCATCCAAAACACCGTTTGCAATAGCCGCTTGAACTGTACCCATCAGAATATTGGTGTATCGGCTATTGTTGACAGTCACTTTACTAACCATCAAGGTCACAGGACGAACCTGGACATCAGTATTCAAAATGGCAAAGACTTTTGAATGGCCTTTGGCTTGATCGCCGGTCAATGTAGCAAGCGCAATACCCACTGGCCCATCCAGTTCGCCGATGACAATTTCAGGTTCAGCCGCGGTACCGGGGGGCCCCCTGCAACCAGTGCTTCGCCCGTCCGCATGATAATTCTTTCACTCATGATCGTCTCCTGTTAAAAACTTTAATGAAAATAGTGCTAAATGGCTAGGATGGCAAGCTTTTTGTGCATTCTTAGGTCTTTGCTACATGTCTTGATGTGTGTAAACTCAGTCAAACAATGGGACTTTACGGCTATGTGATTGACTCTTTCAGCTGTTCCTTATAACGTTTCGTTCTTTTGAGCACTATTCGTCAGGTAACTTTCCATGTCCAACTTACTTACACCCCCATCCGACGATATTTTTCATCAATTTATCTCGACCCCGCTAGACACACTTCTTGCTGAACACGAGGCTGTTAATCACGAAGACAAGGTCCTGGCCTTGTTTCACCGCTGTGCGTCAGAGGTTCCCGCCTACCGGCAGTTTCTTGAAGCGCGGGGCTTAAATCCAGCGGAGATTAATTCTTACGCGGCATTCCGGGGATTGCCGCTGATGGGCAAGGCCGATTACATGCAGGCTTATCCGCTGCCGGAGCGCTGCCTGGGCGGCAGTCTCAAAGGTTCTGACCGGGTGGCGGTATCTTCAGGCTCAACCGGTCAACCGACTTTCTGGCCGCGTTCCGTCTCGCATGAGCTGGATGTGGCGCTACGTTTCGAGCAGGTATTTTACGACAGTTTCCGTGCTCATGAGCGCAGCACGCTGGCGGTGGTTTGCTTCGCTTTGGGCAACTGGGTGGGCGGCTTGTATACGACGTCTTGCTGCTGGCATCTGGCGCGCAAAGGTTATCCGCTGATGGTAGCGACGCCGGGCAACAACAAGGCAGAAATCTTCCGGGTAGTACGAGAGCTTGCGCCTCATTTCGAACAAACGGTGTTGCTGGGTTATCCGCCTTTCGTCAAAGACGTGATCGACGCCGGTGCCGCTGAGGGCATCGACTGGGCTGACTATAGTCCCAAGCTGGTTTTTGCGGGCGAAGTATTTAGCGAGGAATGGCGCAGCTTGATGGGACAGCGCATTGGTTCCAAGTCACCCTGCCATGATTCCGCATCGCTCTACGGCACGGCTGACGGTGGTGTGCTCGGTAACGAAACACCGCTCAGCATCGCTATTCGCCGCTGGCTGGCGGACCATCCCGAGGCGGCCCGTAGCTTGTTTGGCGAATCACGGCTGCCGACGCTGGTGCAATACGATCCGGCCAGCCGGTTCTTTGAAATACATGACGGTACGCTGGTGGTTTCCGGGGAGAATAGCGTGCCCCTGGTACGCTATCACATTGCTGACAAGGGCGGTGTGTTAAGTTATGAAGAAATGTGGAATTTCTTGAGAGAGCAGGGGGTGTCTTCTTCCAGCCAGCTGGGCCTGGACAAGGATAAGCAGCCGCGCAACTTGCCGTTTGTGTATGTATTCGGCCGGGCTGATTTTACCGTGTCCTATTACGGGGCCAATATTTATCCGGAAAACATCACTGTCGGTCTGGAACAACCGGAAATCATGATTTGGGTAACCGGCAAATTTGTGCTTGAAACACGGGAAACCGAAGATGGCGACAAGTATCTGCATATTGCCGTCGAGCTGTTACCCGGCATTGAGCCCGAGGTAGCGATGGAGCACTTGATTGCCGCATCCATCCGAATGCAGTTATTACGCCTGAATAGCGAATTCGTCAACTACACGCCGGCAGAGCGGCAACTGCCCAAAATTACCCTGCGTGCTTTTGCAGACCCTGAGTATTTCCCGGCGGGAGTGAAACATCGCTATACTCGTAATTGATTACTCATCACAATTTATGCTTAGGATTTCCCGATATCTCCACACCCATCCGCACCCCCGACTATTAATTGCTGTTATTTTGGGTGCTAGTTCCGGTTTTTTGCTGCCTGATCAATGGCGATTAGTCACACAAGTTCTTGTGGGGTGGAATGTCATGGTTTGGTCCTACCTGGTGTTGATGGGCTGGTTAATGATGCGGGCTGACCAAATCAGGCTAGTCAAAATCGCCAGTCAGGAAGATGAACACGGGGCGACTATTCTGGCGATGTTTTCCATTGCCACCGTGGCCAGCCTGGTGGCCATTGTGCTGGAGTTGTCCACTCAAGAACTAAAATTGGGCTTTCATTTATTTAAATATCTGCTTACTGGTGCAACCATCCTGGGCTCCTGGTTTTTTTTCGGTGTATTGTTTACGTTTCATTATTCACGAATGTACTATCTTTCGCCGGAAAATAGACGGCCCTTGAAGTTTCCGGATGATGACCAACACCCTGATTATTGGGATTTTCTTTACTTCTCTTTTACCATTGCGGTTGCTGCGCAAACTGCCGATGTATCAATCATGAACCGGTCAATGCGCAAAATAGTGCTTGCGCAATCGATTCTCAGTTTTTTATTTAACATGGTGATTATTGGTTCGTCGATTAATGTGTTCGCGAGTTTAATTAGCTGAGGAACAGGCACTCGTCGGTAATTGAATATACTACGCGGTAATCGTTTATTCGGATTCGATACGAATATGCGGATCCTGTTAGTTTTTTACACCCATCTGGTCTTGGGTTGTTGGCTAGTGCTTTGATTCGTTCGGCCACTTTTTCGGCAATCTCTCGAGGTAATTGCGCCAATTCCTTTTTTAGCAGACTGTTTAAACTCAATGCGATAAAGTGTCATAGATCAAGTTCTTTTAAAACATCCTCAATTGGAATAGTGCCTTCGTCTTTACGCTCTGCAATGGTTGCCAGGTCTTCAAGGTCTTGAAGTAGCTCTATATAATCAGCGATTGGCAGAATAACTGAAAGCTTTTGTCCGTTAGCATCGGTTATATATTGCGGTTGTACATTCATTTTTTTGACTCCTGTTTTTTAATAAGGTATTACCTAAACATACCTAATCTACACTCTTCCTTAGGCTCAGTTATTAAACCGCAGGCCTTACTACCCCATTCTAAATCCCCTTCCTACACCAATCCTCGAACTTTGTAGCATGTCCTACAAAACCAATCCCGCCAAAAGCCAATAAATTCAATGCTATATAAAATGGCATAAGGTTTGCTTATACCAAATAAACAAAGCCATTTGGTATAAACGACCATGAAATCAACAAAAGACATTGCCGAACTGCTGGACGAACCGGCCTGTGAGCATAACAAGAAGGAAAAGTCCGGTTGCGCCAAGCCTAAACCGGGGGCTTCGGCGGGTGGCTGTGCTTTTGACGGCGCGCAGATTGCCTTGTTGCCTATTGCGGATGTTGCTCATATCGTCCATGGCCCTATTGCCTGTGCGGGGAGTTCGTGGGATAACCGGGGAACCCGTTCTTCGGGTGCGGACTTATACCGCATTGGCATGACCACCGATTTGACCGAGCAGGACATTATTATGGGGCGCGCGGAGAAGCGCCTGTTCCATGCCATTAAACAGGCGATTGATACTTACTCTCCGCCTGCGGTATTTATTTATAACACCTGCGTTCCGGCGTTGATTGGCGATGATATCAATGCGGTGTGCAGATCTGCGCAGGAGCGCTGGGGCGTTCCGGTGGTGCCGATTGATTGTGCCGGATTTTACGGCACCAAGAATCTGGGCAACCGCATAGCGGGGGATGCGATGGTTAATCATGTAATTGGTACGCGTGATCCTGATCCATTGCCTCAGGCCGCTGCACTTTCCGGCATAAAAATC
>JBBQCU010000146.1:0-7903 GCA_038319065.1 Methylococcales bacterium | reverse complement strand
ACAGACGCAAAATATCGTGTTCACGGTTCAGGCATTAATGGTCCGGGTATACAAGTGGTATTATCAGTTGATTATCGTTATTAATTTGGTTTTTATTAGCTTCAGGCAAGTAACTGTTCAGTCCATTATCCTGTAGGTTGTGCTTTTTCCTTGTAGTGCTCCTTAAGAACAGGCGGCATAGGTCAATTTAAAGCCTGACTTACAAGAGGTTAATAGTTACTCAGAAAAATGGATACAATGCTTTCAATATTCAGTAACGGTGGTATTTATCATGTATACGAATAAAAAATCACTATCTCCAATATTGATTATTACTATCTCTTTGCTTATTCCTATTATCCCGTTCATCATTATTGGCGAGCTTCCTGGAGAAAGCTGGCTATCCAATAAGGATAATAATGCGTTTTTATTTGGTATAACAGGCGCATCGCTTTTATCAGCGGATGTTGTATTGCCTATTCCTTCAACTATTGTCGGAACTATGCTGAGCGCTCGTTTAGGCTTTTTAACCGGTTTTTTCTGGTGTTGGAGCGGGCTAATACTGGGTAATTTGGCAGGCTATTATCTGGGGCGGCTGATATTGTCTCGCGCTACTGAAACTATACCGCAATCACCAACATTATTGGTGCTGGCAATAAGCCGCCCCATTCCCATTCTAGCTGAAGCAGTGACCTTTACCGCCGGTGCCAGCGGTGTAAAATTGACCCCGTTTTTATTTATTTCAGTGTTTGCCAATGGCGTTTTTGCAGCCGCACTGGCAAGTAATGGTGCGGCATTAATCCCCGGTAACATGTTTGGAGCCGGACTAATTTTACCTATGTTATTGCCTGTTGCCGGTTGGTTGGTTTGGCAGTTAAAATTTAAAGAAAAAGATTAGTTTACTGCGGGCAATCAAATGTTTGTTTCGATAAATTAAACAGAGGTAGAACGATGAACATAAACACTGAAGAATATCCCTTTATCGAAGTCTCAATGGCTTGTTCAAATCTGGCAGAAATGGAGACATTTTGGGAACAGATGTTTGCTGGTAAAGTGATTTTTCGCGGCAAGATGATGGGGTTGCCTTTCAGCCGGATGATCGCGTGCGGTATTACCTTGGCATTTAGAGAAGACCCTGCATATAAAGCTCCGCCTGGCCCCGGTCAGGAGTTTATGTTCCGTAATCATCTGGGTTTGAGAGTTAAAGATCTGGAGAAAGCAATTCAGGAGCTGGAAGCTAAAGGTGCAAATTTTGTACTGACGCCACAAAAAGTTCGTGAATTTCAAAAAATGCAGCAAGACGATGGCCGCAAATTTTTAGAAACCGATTTTATAGCCGCGCCCCTTACCGCAGAGCGAATTGCAAATGGTGAATTCAAAATTGAGGTAGCTATTATGGCCGCACCGGACAATTTATGGATAGAGCTCAATCAAATAGAAGAACCTGAAGACACACAATGGTTCCCTTATGGATATCCCTATAAATTTTCCTAGAGTGGGTATTTATAGGAATTAACTACTTCAGTTTTTAGGTTGTAGAGTCAGTCGTGAAAAATGGCTGTTCGTACTTTCTCCTGGGAGATGTAGTTAGTTACGCAAAGGAGATCAAAACATTGATTTTAAAATCATTCATACTCAACTCTTTATCTAGGATAAGGAGAGTTATGCCGAAGGACATGAAATTAATCAAGGTCATGATTACTGATCCTACACTCTTCGAATACACCACACCGGAAGGCTTGATCTATGCCATTGACAAGACAGGCGGATTACAGAGTATTAAGGGTCTCAACGGCAACACGATCACTATAAATGCCAACGGCATCATCTATTCCGGCGGCAAGTTAAACGTACTGGGGGGGTGAATAATCTGCCCCGCGCAGGGGAGATCGCGTTGGGTAATTCCTACGGTTTCATCAATTGAAGCCGGGTGGGTCGGGTACATCTTTATCGTGCCCGACATTTCCATGCTGAAACATAACGAATAAGGTTAGATTGTGCGAGCGATAGCGAGCCACAATCTGAACCGGTTGTTGGACGAGCCCGGTGGTAGTCGGAAGGCAGACTTTATTATAAGAAAATATCTCTTCGGATTTTGTTGGTTGCGGCGAGGAATTTAAAGCCGCATTTCGTAAGAACAAACCGAAAGCGTTGTTTTGGTAACGCTTTTAGCGGATGGTGATGATTAAAGGTGGATTGTAGCCTTTTTTCAGGCAAGTGCGGCTCTCGGCTTCACCATGCCGATTTAAAGTTTGCCCGGATTGACAGCTGCGGTTACATAACCGGTTGCGCCTCTACTCTGTTAGCCGGATGGCGCAAGTAGTCCGAATGCGCGCAGGGCGGGAATTCGCGTTTTCACAATCCGCATAGCCCCGCCGCAGCAAGGACACTTGATCGTAGGTCGTAATGCTCGCTCAACCAAAATTTTAATGGGGTTCCAGCGAAGCAGCTCCTGGAGCAGTGCCAACAGCCGTTTGCTGTTGGTATGCAAAAAGCCAAAGTTACGGGTGCGCCGAAAGCCCTTGGGCAACACATGCTGCAAAATCAGCCACAAGAATTGAGCGCCGGGCAGCGTTCGGGTCTGCATCTTTTTCGTCTTACTGTCTTGGTAGCGGAAGGTGACCAGACCATCCCGGCAAGTAATAATATCCTTTTCCTGGATCACGCCTTTGTAAAGATAGCGGCCCAGATAGACTAGCGCTTTGTCGCCGCTGCCGACGGACTTGACATCCACCACCCAGGTTTCGGGATAGCGAGCCGGAAGTTCAAGCCCCTCTTGTGTGATAGCCTCGAGCAGTTTAGCGCGGAACACTTTCGCCAAGGCTTTGTGGCTGAACAAATAGGCTTTTTTGTTTTTGCTGGTTTTCGTACGCCACCGCCGTTTATCTGCATCGATAGTTGCCGCAGGCATCACCACATGCACATGCGGATGATAATCCAGGCGCCGTGAATGGGTGTGCAGTACACTGATGGCACCCGCTTTTCCCTGTAACTGTGGATCGTTCTGCGCGAAGGTTTTGAGGGTCTCCCAGCTACAACGGATCATCAAGTCATAAAGTGTGCGCTGGTGTTGCCAAGCCAACGGCCGAAACTCTTCTGGCAAAGTGAAGGTCAACAAAAAATACTCGGCGGGCACCTGTTTGTTGAGTTGCCGTTCCAGCCATTGTTGGCTCTCATGATGTTGGCAATGAGGACAATTGCGATGTCCGCAGGAATGCGGGATGAAGATTTGTTTATCACAGCCGTCGCATTGCGCCATCATGACGGGGCTTTGCGTGGTGCGGCACTGCTCCAGGGCGGTCAACGCTTTGAGCTGGCTGGGCAGCGCATTTTGATACGTCGCCAGGAATTCGGCTTCAAAGGTTTGGATGATCGACGAAAGCAAAATCATTTGACGTTCCTCCAGTCTATGGCAAAACCATTCATCAGCGTATTGATTAACTGGTCAGCGTTAAGGTTCGTGGTATCAGTCAGATGGGTGTAACGAGCGGTGGTCAGGATACTGTGGTGACCGAGAATTTTCTGGACTTCGAGCAGGTCAACGCCCGCTTCGATTAGATGGGTAGCATAGCTGTGGCGCAGACTGTGCGGGGTAATCTTTTTTTTAGTCCGCAATCTTGAGCAACCTGGCGTAGCGTCGCCTGCACCCCACCGCGATCCAACGGCGTGGTAGACAAATGCGCCGACTTAAGGCCGCCGTGGCGGTTGGGAAACAGCAACACCGGATTGCGATGCACCTGCCAGAAGCGGCGCAGGCAGGTTAACGTTGCTGCCGGCAAAGGCACCAAGCGGTCTTTGTTGCCCTTGGCATCGCGAATATGCACCCGCAGCCGCTGGGCATCAATATCGGCTACCGTCAGGCGTAAGCCTTTATCAAGGCGCAGACCCAGGCTATAAAGCGTAAAAAAGTACACCCGGTAACTGAGGGTATGGGTCATCGCGAACAGCCGTCCGGTTTCCGCAACGATCACAATATCCGGTAAGCGCTGTACCCTTGGCGGTTTGATCAATTAAGATGCGTTTGATAATTCTGCTTGAAATCTGTTTCGGATGATGATGTCATTGCTTTGTAACCTCATTATTTGTTGCTAAACGATTCCCTCTGATTGAGGGTTTGAGGTTACATTTTAATTGATTAATCGGTGGTCGGGCTTTTCTCCGCGATAGCGGCTTCATCCAACATTGCGCTCAGCCGGAGCGCCGCCATTTGGCCCTTTATTAATTTTCAAGCTTTCGTGGACCGCGCCCGGTTAGCTTTATGAGTAACTAAATCTGACAAACGAAAGGAGTAGTTATGCGAAATGTATATGCAGTTATCCGTCTTACCCTGTTGGGCGTTTGCTTGATCCTGACAGCATGCGGGACACCGACGCAACCGTCAGCCGCTATCGCTAGAAAATCTCCTGGCCCGGTTCCAGTCTTTAACTTCCAGATTGTAAGCCCAGGTGGCACTAATGGTGCAAATGCGGTCTATCGAAGTGGTCAACCGGCGGGAGATACAGAGTGGGACTATTTGGAGAAGATAGGCATCAAAACCGTGGTCAAGCTGAACAAATTCTCGTCCGATGTAGACGAGTCAGAAGAGCTTCGTCTTGCCAAGAAGCATAACATCAATCTAATTTCTATTTACATGCCGCCGGAAGACTTCCCGCATAACTTTAACCTGTGGGCCAGTCCAGATGAAAAGGTACTCATGCAAACGGTAGAAGCATTAGAGAACAAAAATAATTGGCCGGTCTTGGTGCATTGCAGCCATGGAAAGGATCGCACGGGATTGGTTGTTGCGGTCTATAGCGTGCGCAACAAGAATTTTTGTAAGGATGCAGCCTACAAGCAGATGAAATACTACGGAACCAACCCATTTTTATTCGGGCTTAAATCCATGCTAGACAGCCCCGATATCAAGGAAAACCCTGGCTGCACTCAAGAGTGGACCGCAAAATAATGTTGCTGCGGGTAACCGAAGCCCAGTCCGGCAGTCAAGCGGGGCTGCGCGAATAAGGCCTCGCGCAGCCCCTTACTTTTACGTCAGGCGTGTTTGTTTCGCCGTCAAACATAAGTCCGGCTGTCAAAATGCTGCTGCGTTTAAGTAATAATGAAGGGGATCTGCTATGCACATTAATCTCGTCTCGATTGTGTTGGCGATGTTTGCTTCGCCGGTCTTCGCTGTCGATTGAACCATTCTGCCAGGCCACGAATACGCTAATTTCGATGCCCCTTCGGCGCGGGTGTGCAGAACTACCTGTGGCGGCGAGCCCCGTTGCCAAGCCTATACATGGGTCAAACCTGGAATCCAGGGTGTTGAGGGTTATTCGGAGTTTTCTAAGCTGTTTTTGGGTTGCGCTAAATCAGCCTAACCAGCAAAAAAAAAGATAGGGTCAAGTCTTGAATTTTGCACGATTAGCTTAATTCAGAAACATAACAATGCAAAACACAAGACTTAACCCTCATTTTTCTCTTCGGTCTCAACAGGAAAAGAGTCATGTCGGGAATGCTGTTATGCTCGGCAATTTATGCTTCAATACCGCAATGATTTATGGTTTTGCTGCCGCCGTTTTATCCTCCGACACCGCAATGTCGGGCAACGATAAAGCTGTTGCCCAACCCGCCTAAAATCCAACGTCTTACTTTTACATTCATTGACGTTAATTATCAAGATCCTCCACCAGCAGAAGAGCTCCATAAGCCACTGTACAGACTTCCATTCCTACAATGAAGGCTACTTGTACATAGCCGCTAGTTAAAGAAGCAGGAAGTGCTAACACGCCGCCAGCGTCAAATAGCGTGTTGGCGGCTATTGACTCCTTATCCGTCTTGGTCTTTGGATTTGCGTACAGATACGACGCAGTAACCGGCACTTGCCAGAGAACATTGATAGCACATTCAACCCATGGCGATGCCTTATTCCAACGCCCGAGAATGGAGTCTTCCGGCGTTACATCTTTCACGTAGTTAACCAGGCTTATATCAACCAATGTCTTGGTGACACTAACAAGGGTGATAGCATCGTCAAAGCTGTCATACCATGGCATTTCGCTGGGATGCTTTAATTCCACCAGTTGGGGCAGGTTCGGTGCGCAGTAGGGGATATAAAACAAACCCGACAGTGCGGCCAGTACAGCATTATTTGGGAATTTGGCCTTGAATCCATTGACAACCACTAAAACAATTGCAGCACCGAAGCCGCAGCAATTGCAAACGTAAGTCAGGATGCCAAACTGGTTAGGATTAACGATACCCGTTGTTTCCGTTGCAGGCAGATATAAGGTTTGTGAAGCATACAGACTTTGGATACTGGTGAAGTCACGTGCGGCAATCAAAGCGGTAGTAAATGTGTTGTCGAGGAAAGGAGCGACATTATTATGGCCAAGCTTGTAAATGATTGTGGCTAGAATGCCCAGTACCAGGCACAGCACATCAAGCATACTAAGATCATCGCCGGTGATTTTTTTATAAAGCCAAGAAAGGATGGGGATATTGATCGACGCATTGAGCGCGTCAACCACACCGGCAACTAATATCTGAATTATCTTAAGAAGTGTCTCCAGGGCAATTTTAATGGTTTTTAAAATCATATTCAGCAAAATAACAAATACCTTTTGCAGTATTTGCTCGATGCTGAGTGTAGTTATTTGCTTAATAACATCATCCTGTAATGCTGTCACTGTATTGGCAATATTCTCTCCCTCATCGCCTAGCGCGGTTATGAGATCCTGGAGCAATTGCTCAAGCTCACTAATGCCTGAAATCGATGGGTTAAAGGATGAATTGGCATTGGTTGCATTATTTTTCAGATGGTAAACCCCCCAATGTGCCTGCGGGCTGTGCTGTCCGGCCTTGCTTTTAGAGCCGCCGGCTAGCGAACCTGCTGAACCTACTGAATCGGTATCAGGGATATTCGCCCAGGTGTCTAAATCCTTCTCGATGATGCTGAAAGCCTTATTAATCGCCGTTTCAGCATCGTCGATACTATTAACAGTATGATTGGCAAATTGTGTGAATAAATTCTTCAGAACCTTATGAGTGCGCAGAATATCGTCCCAGTCAAACAGGACACCCAGCCATTGAATCAGCTTTTCAATATCCACTGCGATTTTGTGCAGAATAAATTGAACACCATGAATCACATCGTTAACGCACTTGATAACGTAATGGTAAACATCTTCGCCAATCGTGATGACAAATTTGTAGACATCGCCAACGAGGGTAGCGGCAATCTGTACGACCTCATCAGCAATGTGTTCCATCCACCTAAAAATATCGCCGAAACAGGATGCGATGGATTCGCCAAAACCGGCATGAGCAATGGTCCCGTTGGCAAAAACGTAGCCGTGCGCAGCCGCTTGTTCGCAGCCTTCAAAATATCGAATATCGCCACCTGAAAAATCCAGACCGAAAATTTTATCGGTAGCCGGATTAAAGTGATTCAGTGCAGTTTCCGTGGAGGTGGGTTTATAGATGGAGCCGTCTTGCGGCATTTTACTCGCCACCCCCATAAAACCTTGAATCATCTGGGCGGTACTTTGCTTTTGTGCCGCTGTGATGTTGGCGTTGAGCAATGGCTCTTGAACCTGCCGAACGGTTTTATTTTTGGGGTCCGACACATTAACAGGCACCATGACATCCAGATCACTACCTTGGGACACTGCGTTTAGTTTAATGATAACGTTTGCTATAGGATTAACGGTAACCGCTTCATTATCCGTGTGAAGAGCATACATAACCGCCCCGATACCGGTAACAGTCTGAATGATGGTGATTGTACCCGAAGCATCCGCTTGAACCTGCAAGGGCGTTGTATTACTGAGCTGCTGGAACTGGTTGTTGATGTCAACCATGCACGGACTACTTGCCGTAATCGCAATGCTTTGATTGGGCAATGGCAGGTTGTTGTCATCGTTAACCTGAATATGGGTGGTATAGG
>JBBQCU010000145.1:0-7908 GCA_038319065.1 Methylococcales bacterium | reverse complement strand
CTACTTATCGAGGCCGGTTTCCTACAATGGCTGGGGGGCGCATACTCAAACGGGTTCGGGGGGCATCCTGATGAAGCGGCACATTTCGTGTCCGCGCTGATGGTGCATGATTTCCTCGGGAATCTTGGTGCTGTATGGCCGATTGACTTTGCGCAGACTTTCTATCTACACTACCCTAAGGTAGCAATCGGCAATTGGCCGCCACTGTTGTATTCTACCTTGGGAATCTGGTTCCTGATGTTCGGCATATCCAGGATGTCTGCTCTCGCCTTTATCGCCGTTGCCGCAGCCGCAACTGCGACCGTTATCTACTCCGTAGGCCGTAAGTTGCTTTCGCCACTAGCTGGATTGTTCGCAGCCACATTGTATGTTGCGTTGCCCTTGGTTCAGGAGTCGAGCGCCAAAGTGATGACAGAGCACTTAGTCACGTTGCTTATATTGCTAAGCGCGCTGCAATTCGCGCGCTTTGCGGAGACGAAAAAGACCCGCGATGCGTTTGTCTTTGGATCGATTGCAGCAGCAGCTATTTTAACCCGTGGCAGTGCTTGGTCGCTTCTGTTCGTGCCGCCAATTGTAATTGCTTTTACACGCGATTGGCATCTCCTGCTGAATTGGCGGCTTTGGGTCAGCGCAGTGCCTGTAGTTGTGCTTTGCGTGCCTTGGTATATGTTCACACAAGGTATGAGTAAAGGTGCGATGGTTGGCACTGATCCAGGAGATCCGCTTTCATTCTTAATGAATGCGATCGTTGTATTTCCGATTATTGTAGTGCAGGCTGCTGGCCTTGTTCTCAGTAGTCTGGCGGCGATCGGGTTTTGGGCTACCATGATTGGTCAAGGTAGCAAACGCTCGACCTACTGGGCGGCGTTGGTTGCGATGGCAATCGGTATTCTGCTCATCCACTGCGTCGTCCCTGCAGCAGTGGAATCGCGCTATATGGTGCAGCTTCTACCCAGCTTCCTCTTGTTTGCAGCTGCTGGCGCACATTGGATCATCGTTAGCTTGCCACTGACCACTGACGATTGTGTCATATGCCGCCCCTTAGTTTGGACTGTCATGGCGGCTGTTGTTATGTTTACGATGTTCGAGCTTCCAGATCGTATTCGCAACAGTGGATATGAACATGTCGCGTCAACATTGGTAGTCGGCACGAAAGAGTTGACCAACCCCGCCGTGTTGCTGGCCTCAGACCCAATCGGTGAAGGCAGCATAATCGCAGCCCTTGCGGCTACCGACAGACATCTCCATATGGTGGTTCTGCGAGGAAGCAAGCTATTGGTCAGCGAAGATTGGCTTGGTCGCGATTCTCGTGATCGTTTTCGCACTGCGGATGAACTTCGCAAGCTGCTCGATTCGATCCCCGTCGATGGAGTTGTGGTCGACGAAGCGATCAACCAGCAGTGGCGCCGGCCGTACCACGAAAAGATCGCGCAGCTGTTGCGAAGCGACCAAAGCAACTGGAAGCTGGAAGGCACTTATGATGTGATCCGCTACGGTAAGGCAAAGCCGAAGAGCGTTAGCGTTTTCATTCGACAGCGTTCGCCCGGTAGTCAATTACCGAGGGTGATCGATTTGCGACTGGTTAGTAAACTGATGTGGCACGATTGATCAATGCAATTATGTTTTGGTCTTGCAAATTAACATATTGTTAAGGCTGGGATTATTAAGTGCATTTTTATTCAAGTAGCCTGACGATTTTGATCCAGCTTCATTGCCTCCAAGCCGGCTTTTTTAGCCATTAATAGCTCGCCAACAAAGTCTTTATAATTCCTTTCGACTTTTTCAATAGCCGATCACGAGGCACTTGTATCCACATAGGCAGATCCCATAACTGGAAGGGGTCGCCATAATCTGGCGTATCGGGCTTTCTTTCCAACAAAGGCAAGTAATGGAAACACAAAAACATAAAAAGCCGTTTATATTTAAAGCGATTATCTTGCGCCTTTACCCCATAAAATAACTTCCACGGTATTAAACATGATAGAGAAATCTAAAAAGAGGCTGTAATTTTTGACATAGTACAAATCGTATTGTAATTTCTGAATGGTGTCATTTTCATCAGCGCCGTAAGGGTAGCATAACTGAGCCCAGCCGGTAATCCCGGGCTTGACCCGGTGCCTTTCACGGTAGTAAGGAATTGTCTCATTAAAACGCCGGACAAATTCGGGTCGTTCAGGACGCGGACCGACAAAACTCATATCACCTCTTAAAACATTATATATTTGCGGCAATTCATCAAGTCGGCTTTTACGGATAACCCTACCCACTAGAGTGATACGGTTATCATTTTGTTGCGCCCATTGTGGACCATTTTTTTCGGCATCCGGTTTCATGCTTCTGAATTTGAGTACTTCGAAGTTTTTATTATTTTCACCAACACGTATCTGACGATAAAGTATAGGTCCCTTAAACCCGCTTTCCAGAAAAATCGCTAATGCCGTTAACAACATAAATGGCCAGGCAACACTAAGCAGCGTTATGCTTGCAATTACATCGAAAAACCTTTTTTCCAACGATCTTAAATCACCTTGGGCAAAACCATCACAGAAAACAAGCCAGCTAGGGTGAACGTTTTCCAAGGAAATAAGGCCTTGTTCCCGCTCATAAAATCCCACAATACCCATAATTGTCAACCCGGACATTTTACAATCTAATAACTCATCAAGCGGTAGTTTATGATTTTTGTCATCCAGGGCAATGACTATCTCATCAACTTTATAATCTTCTGTAATTGCAATTATTTTTTTGTCGTAACTGATTATTTGGCTCTGATCCACGACGGAAATTTCATCGAGTAATGGCACAAATCCGACGATCGTAAATCCTTTATGGACAAATGAATCATTAATTTTGATCAACTCGTGGGCTTTTTTGCCGCTACCGATAACCAGAAAGCGTCTTTTTAGCCGTTCAAGATTGACAATGTGGTAAAACAGAAAACGCGTTATCATTATCCCAAGAAAAGCAAAAATTACAGCACACACTAATACGCTTCTAGCAACATGAAATTCAGGTAATAAATAATAAACCGTAACAACTCCAAAAATCGCGATTCCAAAACTGACGCAGGTTCTCGCCAATAAATTATAATCTTCACCACTCAATGTCCTTCTGTATAAGCCCAATCCCAAACAGGAAAGGCTCATTACCGACGAAAAAATAATACTGGCGAAAGCGATGTCCTGATCTGTATACCAGGATTTTGTCCATAAAAAACGGATGTTGCTGCCATAATACATGGCAGTAAAAAATACACCAAACTCAACCAATAACAGCCATAGATAAGCTCTGGATATGTAGTGGCGAAAGATGCGAATCATATTATTTCCCTATTCATTGTTAGTTATGAATTAAAGCAGACTTACAAAAAAACACAAAATAATCAATTCAAGCCCTTGGCTTTAAGAAGATTTTCAACGTGGTTAACAGGAATTGCATAAGAAATACCGCTGGGTTTTGACAAGACATTTTCTTTGCTCTCCTGTACGAAAACCTTATTAATGACCCCAATGACTTTTCCAGTATCAGGGTCATAAAGAGGACTGCCGCTGTTTCCAGGATAAGCGGTGGCATCTAGTTGAAACACATTGTAGGGGTCTTGTAGTCGTCTGTGTATTTTTTCGTTGATCTGCTCTGCTCTTATCATCGGTATCACATTCGGCGTGATTGCAGAAACTATCCCCCGATGGGTAACAGGATAAAGTCCTAAAACCATGCCAATAGGGAAACCGGTAAATCCATAAAGCTGCCCTTCGCGTACTGATGACACAGAACCTAATTTGAGTGGCGGCAATAGCTCGCCAGTTATTTTTAAAACAGCCAGATCATGTTCTTTATCTACCACGACCTCATTTGCAATGATTGCCTTGTCTGCATTATCTTTATGGTAAAAAACCGCCAGTTGTTCCAGATGCTCAATATCCAGCTTATCCGGAATCACATGCGCGTTGGTAACAATAAGACTGCCGTCACCCACCGCAAAACCCGTAGCCAAAAAAACAGCGCGTGGATTTCGTTTGGGCATATAAGTTCCAACAGCAACAATGCCAGGTTTTATTTTTGCTATGGTATCTGCAAGATCTTGTTCTGCATAACTGATTCCGGAAAAAGAAAAAGCTGTAAAACCTAATAAAACCAATCTGGTTGGCAACTTAATAAGAAATAGAATGCATTTAATTTTTTTAAAGCTCATTTTTTACCTAACGGGCTGGAGTATAACTGGAATTATAGGTTACATTAAATTTCAATTAGGTTAACTGAATATTAAATTATTTTTGTCATACCTTGAAATGGGCATGAAATAACTTAGGCAACTGGCGCAGGATTTTGACCATGAGGTTAATATTATTAGCATTTTACTGGTCTTAATACACATGATTGTTGGTGCCTGTTGCATTCAGTAACTGCACATTATCCAAATCCAACAATTTTGCTCTGCTGTTACCACTAGAATAAGTCAATTGTAGCCGACGTTTCAACAATGCACAGACCACGCCATCATCGACAGCTTTGACTTCATAAGCAGGCAGTAGCAGTTCAACGGGTTTTTGTGCTGCTGGAATAGGCGGTTGAACAACGCACTAGACAATAGACAACTTAGTCTGAGCTTTGTCGCGATTAAGCTATTGCAACAAACTGTTCATAAACATATAACAATCCGTAGCGCGGTAAAGGTAATCCAAACATCGCGAGGGCCGGTTTGTTTGTACGCTACATATTTTAACGGATTCTACCACCAACACGGTCAGTTTGTAATCGGGAAGCGGATTAGCACTAGCTTAATCCACCGGTTTGGCCGGTAAGTGGCCGATCGTTATACGACAACCAGTTTGTACCAATTATCGTGATCTTACTTTAATTTTTTGTTGTAGAGGGTTCACCAGCCATTGAGGGAATTGAGCGATAATAACCATTAATATAAGAGCGGTATGCGCTGAATAAAACCGTAATTTTAAACTCTCATCCAAGGCGTAGTGGTTTCGATCCGTACTAAACAGGAATTGTAGAGTTGAAAATACAGCACCATATTTCATAATGAATTGTTCCGTTCCCCAATGCATTAAGAAATATCCTAATGGGTAAGAGATAAATCCAGCAATCAGGATCCAGATCAATTTATGCCATTGTTTTAAAGCCAACAAAGCGGAACATGCCGAACCGATAAACGAAAAAAGAAAAATATAGAGTGCTAAGAGGGTGACCCACCAAGAACGTCCCTCGTCGGGTAATAATTCGATAATATTATCAGTCGCAGCCTCTAACACAACCCCCCAATAATAAATTGGTAATAGAATAATAAACGAAACAAAACCTGCGACATAGTATTTGAATAAATGGGGATAACTGCCCAATAACGAATTGACCATCATCACTGCCCCGAAAAGCAGCAAGGAAAAAATCCCAAAAAAAGCCATTAGTCGAAGAAACAATTCTAATTCGGCAGGGATAATAGTTAAAGTTGGAGAGCCCACGATATCATGAATACTTTCTAAAGGTGCTGATAATCGGATCAGCGCCCAGGCAACAATGGAATGAACTCCAACACCTCTCCAACAATACCAAAGATCTTCTCGCTTACTGGTTAGAATTCTGGTGAGAAACCAAACAGGAAAACCCAGGCACCAAAAAAGCATTGAGGATAAACCAAAACGCCGTAACCACGGATACTGACCTGAAATCAATTCTCTTACATTGTAAGGAATAAACGACAATTTGCTTAATAAGAACAACAGGAGTGCGATTATGCTTATCCCAAATACCAACATAATCAAGAGTCTTGTAGATGTTTTTATACTATCGGCTTGAGGTTCAATCATTTGATTGATTTTATAGTTACCAGAGTGACGGCTTAATTTGGCTGGTGCTTCCTGCCCGGTTAGTCCATACAAACTACTGGCTCCTTTCAATGGCCTATAAAATCCATGTGTTGATTTTTGAGAAAATTGACTTGTCAATAATTGTTTAATAACTACATAACCAATGACACCACCAGTAACCTGAAGCACCCAATCAGTCAAGTCGGCATTTTTTTTAGGCAATAATATCTGACCAAACTCAATGCCTAGTGCTGTTAGAGCAATCCAAAAATAGGAAACAACTCGACTAATAGCTCTAAAACGATAGTCCCAGGAAATGAATGCAAGCGCGATTCCCAATGGAATAAAAAAAAGAATTTTGTGAAATACTTCAGTGATGGCTCTATATTCAGTTCCGTAATAATAGGAATAAAAAGGAATTTTAAAAAATGAGAGCGTACGTTCCGATAATAATGTCCTATCAATATCAAAATTAAAAGGATACCAAAATACAACCATTAACAGAACACTCCAACCCAGACATAATAGAGCGCCCCAACAAACTGACGAGCTCAAGATGGTTTGAAATCTCGTTTGGGTTGGCTTGGCAAGAGAAGAATTACTAAAATATTTTGTTAACTGAATGCCTATCCCTCCACCCAAAAGTGCTAATAAAATATCGGTTGTGTCGGTTACTCTGCTGTAAACAAAAAGTTGAAAAATCTCGATAACCAGCGAAGCTAAAAAGAGTCTTTGGTAAAGCTGAAATCGAGTAAGACGTTGCGTTCGTTGCCATAACAGCGGCACAGGAAGCCACAGCAATGCCTCACTGCCCCATTGATAAATGTTTTCAATGATACTGGTTTTAAGGTTACCGAATGGCAGCAGAATAATGCGTCCTTCATTCCATTTATGATATATTTCAATAGGACTAAGCGTTAAATCCAAAGGCAGAACTGCATATAAAAACAATCCAAACAAATAAATCTGTAAGTAGCGATCCCAAGAATTGATGTCGGCTTCTTGATGCCATTGTTGGAACCACGCGAATAATTGTCGGCCAAAAAACCAGCCAGCAATACAGCCAATGAAAGACCCTAAACCTTCAGCGATTATGTCATTAATAGAAACTGTTCGTGGAGGAAAAAAAAGCTGGGTAAATTCGATAGACATCGCGAGTAAAAAACAAGCTAGCCAAATAAAGATGAACAAAAAAATCTTTGCTGGAGGTCTGGCATTTTTTGTTAAAAGCGAAAACCATAAAAAAGCCAGAGGTATCATCAAAAGAATATTAGCGACCCAGTCTGCTAACGACCCAATCCCCAGATTAAGATAACGAATATTTTTAAATTGGTTTAAAGCATCGTTTAAGGGTATATATCTATAATGAAGCGGCACTAAACTGCCATAAATTACAAATAGCGAATATAGCGTAGCGGCATAAAAAAAATATCTGGTCATAAATGTTTCTTGTTACAACAACGAATTTCATTCAAAAGTTCGTTAAAGTTAACACAATTAGCCACTTAGGGGGAATGAAATATTTGGGAAGTTCTTGATGCAGCAAACAGCAAGGTTAAGGGCTGTATTTGCTGTGGTGAACTTAGATTTACAGGAATATCTACATTCTTTAGAATTTAGTGAAGTAGCTAAGAGGAGAGAATAAAAATGCGATAAATTACCTCAATTCAAATGATTAATGTGCATTACTACGGCAATATTGCGGATAGCCACGATAAAATAAAGTTCCATTTTCGATAGCAAGTTCAACTTTTGGGTCCTGAATCTTTGTACCTGAGTAAACTTTCATCTAACCCTTTTATTCCCGGCTGGAGCGGTTTTCAGGGTCAGAGGAAAATAAGAGTTGGATTCTTAACCTTTTCTCATGCGACAAAAACCAGCCCTACAAGATTTGTGTTTGCATTAGTCTCTATAATTTAAGTTAAAAAAGGCTATATTTGATCAATCGATAGCTCTTTTGAGTCAACAGTGCTAAATTCAGAACACTTAACAAACTCGCTAGTCACTCAATTGGATTGGACAGTCAACAACGCACCCTACTGTAGCCTGGATTTGGAAACCAATGAAAACGGTGAAATCTTTGCTATGGGCG
>JBBQCU010000144.1:0-7938 GCA_038319065.1 Methylococcales bacterium | reverse complement strand
TATATGGGCGGGTACACCCTGAATCGAGACAGCCTGGTTATCGGCCCCTTGGCAGGAACCCTGATGGCATGCTCCGAAGCCCGGATGGCGCTTGAGAAAGCCGTCATGGGCGCATTGACCGGCACACTTCGTTATGCAATCTCAGGTGACCGGCTGACATTAACCCCGGCCTCAGGCGTTCCGCTGGCCTTTCAGTCCGAACCCGCACCCACGCTCCAGGGCGTCAATTGGAACGTCACCGCTTTCAACAACGGCCGGCATGCTGTCGTCAGCGCTATGCTGGGTACCATCCTGTCCATGACTTTTGACAAAGGCATGGTTCAGGGAAGCAGCGGGTGCAACACCTATCGCGCGGCCTACACCAGTGAGGAAAATCGTCTTTCCATCGGGCCCGCTGTTACCACGCGCAAGGTCTGTCCCGCTGAAGGTGTGATGCAGCAGGAGCGGGAGTTTCTCGCTGCACTGGAGTCCGTCAAGCTGTGGGCCATTAGCGGCGGCATGCTTGATATACATCGAGCGGATGGTGAACGCGTGTTGAACGCCATCGAGACCAGACCGCCTGGTAAACGTGCGAGCGAATGAAATAACTTGGGCGGACACTTCAAATCTTGTGTGCATAGCAAAGACTGTCATTCTTAAGCACCTGTAATTTATTGGCGCATGCCCAGGCATTAAGGCTGCCCGTAACGTACTTCCCTACGAAATCCTGTCGGCTTCCTCGGAATTGACATTCAACATGGCACATCATACAATTTAATTTAAAGTATTTTGATTATGACTTATGGCAACTATAAGTTTTTGTTAAAAAACTTTTGGCTACTTACTTACCTTGACACTTTCCCATTGCGGCGGGTCGTTTTTTCATAGGGTACGTTTCATTCATTCATTCATGCATTTATTTACTTTTAGGGAGTTTGTTAAACATGAGCAATTTTTGGGATTTAATCTGGCTGATTGTATCAACCTTCGTTTTTATCGCTTACCTTCTGGTGCTGTTCCAGATCGTTGCCGACTTATTTCGAAATACAGAAATGGCTGGGTGGGCAAAGGCTCTGTGGATAATAGGACTGATCTTTGTTCCGATGCTGACCGCAGTGGTCTACATTATTGCTAACGGCGGGGATATGGCCAAGCGCCAGCGCGAAGCCATCGAGCGCGCCAGATCGGATACCGACGCCTACATTCGGCATGTGGCCGGAAAGTCACCGGCAGAGCAGATTACTGAAGCAAAGACGCTACTTGACGCCGGCACGATCAATGCTGAGGAGTTTGCCCGACTCAAGGCCAAGGCACTTTCCTAACCTTTAGAGACGATGCGGTGCCTATAAAGCGCCGCATCGAATAAGCCACTCCGCCATTGCCCCGATCCAAATCCCCTCGGAATCATATCAAAAATCTCTCCAGCGGCTGGCTTTCCAGGTTTTTCGATGGTGCCGATATAGAACTGGAAGACCAGCTTAACCTTTAATACAAATCACCGGCTCCAGTCTGGCGACTTTTCGGGCTAAACCGGCCCGGTCTGCAATATCCACCACCGCGCTGACATCTTTATAAGCGGCGGGCGCTTCTTCCGCGACACCCCGCATGGATGGACTGCGAATAATAATACCTTGAGCTGCCAGTTCATCGACTAGCGCTCTACCCTGCCATTGTTTGGTTGCCTTGCTGCGGCTCATCGCCCGTCCCGCGCCATGACAGGCCGAGCTGAATGAGCGCTGCTCGCCTTCCCGTGTGCCACAGAGCACATAAGAACTGGTACCCATGGAGCCGCCGATCAGCACCGGCTGACCTGTTTCCTGGAATACAGGCGGTAAATCCGGGTGGCCTGGACCGAATGCGCGGGTTGCGCCTTTGCGATGGATGTACAGTGCTTTTTTTTGGCCATCAACTGTGTGTTGCTCCAGCTTGCAGGTGTTATGCGAGACATCGTATAACAGATCAAGATGGATGCCGGGGAATACTCTGGCTATAGCCTGTCGGGTTAAATGGGTAATAATCTGGCGATTGGCTAAGGCACAGTTGATGCCGGCCCTCATGGCACCCAGGTATTGCTTGCCCAGAGGTGAATTTAAGGGTGCACAAGCCAGTTCCCGATCCGGCAAGACAATCTGGTAACGGGCCGCAGACATCACCATTTCTTTCAGAAACTCGGTGCCTATCTGATGGCCCAGACCTCTGGAGCCGCAATGAATACTGATCACAACATCATTGACTAGTAAGCCGAAAGCATTGGCGACAGACTCATCAAAAATCTCCGCGACCCGTTGCACTTCCAGATAATGATTACCCGAACCGAGAGTGCCCATTTCATCTTTTTGCCGTTCCCTGGCTCTGGATGAAACGTATTTGGGTTCAGCCTCGGCCATGCAGCCGTGTTCCTCGATACGTTCCAGATCCTGAGCTTCGCCAAAACCCTGTTCAAGCGCCCATTGTGCGCCGCCCCTCAGCATACCGTGCATACAATCGTGATTCAAGTGTATCCGGCCCCTGCTGCCGACACCCGCGGGAACCGTGTGGTAGAGCTCGTCTGCCACAGCTTGTTTATGAGGCTGTAGCTCGGCCATGTTAAGGCCGGTATGCAAAGTGCGGACACCGCAGGAAATATCAAAACCTACACCGCCGGCCGATACCACGCCCCCCTGTTCAGGATCAAAAGCCGCGACACCGCCGATGGGAAAACCATAACCCCAGTGTGCATCAGGCATAGCGTACGCGGCTTCTACAATTCCCGGTAATGACGCCACATTGGTGATCTGTTCATAAACCTTCTGCTCCATATCCTGTAACAATTGCGTATCGGCATAAATAATTGCCGGCACACGCATGTTGCCTCTAGCTGGAATTTCCCAACAGGTTTCATCTCGTTGTACAAATTGACTGGTATCCATCTAAGGTTCCTTTAAACATCGACAATACATTGTGCAACCCAAGAGCTGTCCAGTTGTTGGTAGACACGCAGCTCGGTAAATGTAGCGCCTTTAATCTCCACAGCGGGCTGATGTTTTTGCCGGTCAACGGCTTCACCAAAGGCTGTCGCTAATAATAAGCCATTATTAATGGCCACCTGATAGCGTTTGAACAATAGACCTTGCACTGCCATTTCATAAACTAGTTCATTGATCCAGTCCAATAATAACAGTTCATGATCGGGTGCTTTACAACGAATTGAAACGGCTTTGGATGCCGAGACTTGATCAGGATTGGTAATAACTGCCGTCATGGCCACGGCAGTCTGTTCGAACGCCTGCTCAAGAGTAGGTGCAATACCGCGAATGCCGATATCCGCTCCGTGTTCAAAATGTTCCCAACAGGGTGTTAACGTTTTACTGTTCAACGATTACCATCGTTTTTATGACCAATGGAATAAACTTGCTGGAAACGTTGAAAGAAGCCGGCAATTATTTCTTGAAATAACCGCTCACAACCCCCACTAGTGAAAGCTCGTTTTTAGCCAAAGGTTTGATGATCGTGAGCGCATCCGATAAAATCTTTGTTGCCTTGGGAAGATTCGCAATATTTTCTCGCACTAAATCGAAGGCGCCGTACATCGCCAAGCAAAAGAATTGTTTTATCAAAGAATAATGATTCCGGTTCAAGCCGGCCAAAATAGCAATCGACTCCTGAGCGTTAGCTCCGCCGCACTGAAGGTATTTAAATACCGCCGTTTTAAGCAAATCATTAGACATTACGCCATACAGCGCATTGGCAAGAATATTAAGATTGGCATTAGCGTGCTGTCTGTCACGGTAATAGGCTTCAATTTTTTCGTGAATCAAATCGGTATTATAGAAATCAGGCATAGCCAGTAAATGTTTACTTAATATTTGTATATCCGAGAATACCGCGGTCAATCCGCCGCCGGTTAAGGGATGGCGCATATTGAGTGCATCGCCCAGCATAACCGCGCCTTTCCGTATGATGGGTTTTGCCGCCATGTAATGATTGGGCATGACTTTAAATCCGCCTTCTTGCAAGGCCTGTTCATAGCTATCGAGCATACATTCCGGTATATAAGGCGTTACATTGGCGTCCAAATGCGCTTGCAGCAACTGTTTTCTGGGCAGCTGTTCGCCCGGAAAATCGATTAAAATCCTGACTTCATAATTGGAAATCGGATAACAAATGAACGGTGTCGGTCCCGATAAAAATACATGCCCATGTTTTGGAAAAGGCATTTGACAGTCTTTTAAAATCAAACCGATAAAATAAGACGTCACAGTCTTTTCGTTATTGCTCAGACTCTCTCTAAAATTAGAAAAGAACCCGTCGCTGGTAATGGTTAAAGGCGCATGAATAGACTTTATCTCGGACGTGATGGATTCACGGTAACTAACACCGATAATTTCATGCCGTTCATTTTCCAGTAGTTGCAAGGCCTTGCCGTGTATTTGGGTAACCGATTCATTTTGCATCGCAGAAGCTCTGATTTGCTGCAAAAACCGGCCATTATGCAAGCCCATTCCCTTATAGTGATGCGGATAAGGAATGGTTATCTTTTCGTCGCCTTGCAGCAAAGCATAACCATCAACCGGCTGCGCATCAAAACCATCCAGTAAATGCCCGAGACCCATTTGCTCTAGTGACAACACGGCTCCGGGTTGCAACAATTCACCGACGATACGCTTTTTCTCCTTATAGCAATGATCGATTAACGCGATCCTGATGCCTTTGGGGGCGAGATAAGCGGCAATGGTGGCGCCCGCCATACCTGCGCCGATAATGCAAATATCGAATTCTGATTTCATATTGAGCTTGTTGTTACAAATACTTTAAACTGCGTTGATTCTTTTATCATCACTGAATAGACTGCCTATAGTATCGACTCAACGTCCAGATAGGAAATATATTCCTATAATTGGCGTAGGTTATCATACAGTTATAATTAAAAACGCCGGAAATATTTTCCTGCGGCCAATCGCCGGTATCGGTTTGTCTGTTCAGCAACAAATTGATACCCGTTTCGATAACTTTGTTATCGCCAAAATCAGCGGCCATTAGTGCCAGTAAGGCCCAGGCGGTATTAACCGCTTGAGACTTCTCAGCCTCGGTATAAACCAGTTTGGAACAAGATTCGAAAGTTTCTCCCCAGCCGCCGTCCGCTTTCTGCTTGCCAACCAGAAAGGCGCAGGCTTTGGTTATGCAGTCTGCCAGAACCTGATCATCATTATACCCCTTACCCCTGGCTTTACTGAACGCTTCCACGCCAAACCAGGTAGCATAGGTAAAACAGACCGCCCAACCGCCATACCAGGAGCCATCAGGCTTTTGTTGCTTGAGGATAAAATCCAGTCCTGCACTAATTGCCTTGCGTATTTCATTGTTTTTAAATCCGGGATAAGTTTCCTGAATTTCCAGTAACGAAATTACACAAGCCGCAGTACATTCCGTCCATGAATAATCGATCATTATATCGGCAAACACTTCAGATGGATTGAGTTTTTCCAGCCATTTAGGTGCACGCGTCAATTCATAAGTTGCCCAGCCGCCGTCGCTATTCTGGTATGAAAGGATAACATCGGCAGCCAGTTTAATACGTTGTTCATCAATCACCTGTTTAACCAGGCCTGACTGATGAATAGCCAAAGTGGCGCTTAAGCCTTCCGCCGTGCAATCTGCAACCGGCCAGCCTTGTTCAGCTGTTGAAAAGGGCCAACTACCTATCATGGGATGACGGAAAAACTCGGCATGTGTCAAGTGTTCTGCATCGATTTGCGATAGATCAATATATTGATAGCTTTTTGCAATCGTCTCAGGGAATAGTTTACCCAAGTCGCTTTCCAGCATGGCGCGGGTTGAAAAAGCGGCATCCCATAACTGAGAGCCATTGTAGCCACTCATTTTCATGCCATCTTCGGCAACCCACAAATAATCATACCAACGCGCGACATGCTTTTTGAATTGTTGAGAGCCCTTGCCGTAAGCATGCCAGATGCAAATAGAATTAATAGCTTTACTAACGGGGCCGATATTGAGATAGCCGGTTTGTTCATCTTCAGCATTGAGATATTTTAAAATATAGTCCGTGGACTTTTTTCTTAACCAGGACCACTTGAATTTTTCATAGCTATTGGTGAAAAAGTTCATCCACTTCAATACTGGAGACAACCGGGTGTAATTATCTTTTTCGCACACTGCATTGCGTTGTTCCGGCCAGTTAATAGAAGCAAAATCTTCGTCATAAATTTCCTCTCTTAATGACAATATCAACTCATTTTCCGGCGCTTGAATGCGCTGTGCATAACAATAAGCCATTGGCAAGTAAACCAGGCGGGTATGGCACCAGTAGCGCCAGGGATGTACTGGCAGCCAATTGGGAAACAACCACATTTCAGGAAACAGGCTGTTAAAACCTTGCCAGTCATACAGATTCAACACAGAAAGATAAAATTTCCCCCAGGAGGGAATGCCGGTTGCATTGCCATTTTTTTTGATCCAGGCCCTGGCGTTAACCAATTGGTCATGATTTTTATCGACTCCCAGAATGCGCAATGACACGTATTGCATTACCGTGCCGAACATCGTTGATTCGCCTTCAATATGCATGCCCCAGCCGGCATCTTTATTTTGATGATTGAACAAATAAAGCTTCATCATTTCCTGATGCGCTTTGGGAAAGGGTGTATCAGAAATATACGAGGCAATGAGTAAGCCGGGTAAAAGAAATAAAGGGCCGCCGTAGTCGCCTGGCCAATGACCATCCTCACTTTGCAGGTAAGTGTAGTAGTTGATTCCCTTGATGAGCGCAGCGGTGACTTTTTGCTCATCGTGGCTCCCTGATTGCGGAATTTCCCCGGTAAATTCCTGGAAATTTGCGTTAATCGCTGCGTGTCTGAAAACCATATCCCCGGAATTGGGGTTGCTGGATTTGTCAAACTGAAAATCTTCAGCAAACTGCGTTATTTCTTCGTCCGAGATATTATCAACATTTTGTAGATGCTCATTGATATTGTTTGAGCCGGGCTTGAATGCCCAAATGTGCCGGCCTTTTTCAGTAAGTAATTGCCAGTTTTTCCAACTCGGTTTTACATTCAGCATAGATTTTTATGAGGTGACCTTTAGCTTGGTTGAGCAACAGATGGCATCCTTAATAATAGAAAGATGGCATGTATGATTTTTAAATTCAGGTATTAAACAGGGCAATACGTACCATTGCCATAAAACCTTTCAGTTTTTTCAATAAACCAGGTTGTTTGCGTAAACGCTCATGTCCGGGCAGCAATTGCCCTTTAGCCAATTTGCCTATCTTTCTTTTCACGGCGGGGTCGAGTTTACCGTCGGCGGCTAATTCAAAAAACAACGCTTTCACATTCCCCAGATCAAAAAAATCCCGTTGCCACTCCCATTTATAATGGCCGCCATAACGAAACCAGGAGCCGCCTATGCCTGCCACTTCATAATGCGAGCCATCCTCACGGAGCGCAGGCGATACTTGGCGCCACAAGCCTATTACTTCGCCCTGTTTTTCATCAATTAAAATGCGGTGGTACGGATAGCGCCATTCTTCAAAGCCTTCCATTTGTACGCCTAAAGCCCATTCTTCTATCTCTTTATGGCTGCGCGCTACAAATTCTTCATTAGGGCCAATATTCCAGCGATATTCTGCGTCATCGGTATACATGGCGCCCAAATATTTGGGCCAGTTGCCTTCTTTTTCAGCATCACGATTTGCCTGCAACCAGCGTTCTACCATTTCTTCAAGTTCTGCTCTGGGGTATGCGGCCATTCTTTATCTCTATAGTGCGGTCAGTTTAGGTAACTACTCAGTTTGTATTAAATTTACCACGGATTGTATTAAATTTGCCACAGATTCACAAATCGTGGATTCAACTCCGAAGTGCAATCCTGGTACCCATGCGGCTTTTTGTAATGGATATTCCTTGTTCTGAATATTTCATAACTTTAATCCGAGAATCTGTGGCATTTTATTATTGCTGCTGT
>JBBQCU010000143.1:0-7941 GCA_038319065.1 Methylococcales bacterium | reverse complement strand
AACCTGGTTTAGCAAAAACATCATGAGTCTGCTTGGCGAAAGAGCTTCTTAACAATAAAAAACTTGCCGGTTTTTTAAATAAAATGATAGCATCAACAAGCTGTTACATGCCGGCTAAACGGATAACTTACAGTTTGGCAGGCGCCTAAATCATAAATTAGATGTCTCTAATTTATTTACTCACAATGCAGGAGAATAAATATGAAACAATATGGTGCTGAGTTTATAGGAACATTTTGGCTGGTTCTTGGCGGTTGCGGTAGTGCGGTTTTGGACGCTGCATTTCCTGACCTTGGTATTGGCTTTCTGGGCGTAGCTTTTGCCTTTGGTCTAACCGTTTTAACCATGGTCTATGCGATAGGCCACGTTTCCGGTTGCCATCTTAATCCCGCTGTATCCATTGGGCTTTGGGCAGGTGGCCGTTTTGAAGCAAACAAACTTCCTGGTTACATTATTGCTCAATGTTTGGGCGCGATTGTTGCCGGCGGGGTTTTGTATCTTATTGTTAGCGGCAAAGCCGATTTTACTACTATTGGCGGTTTTGCTTCCAACGGCTACGGTGAGCATTCACCGGGTGGATTCTCCTTGTTATCAGGACTGGTGACTGAAATTGTCATGACCATGATGTTTCTGTTCATTATCTTATCGGTTACCCACAAAAATGCCCCAAGTGGCTTCGCCGGGCTTGCCATTGGTCTGGCTCTGACCCTGATTCATTTAATCTCTATCCCGGTCACCAATACCTCAGTCAATCCTGCAAGAAGTCTTGGCGTTGCACTCTATGCCGGGGATTGGGCACTGGCTCAGCTTTGGCTGTTTTGGGTTGCACCAATTGCCGGTGCTTTGCTGGGTGCGGTTATCTATCGCTCTATCAACAGCAGTGAAGATTAATTAACTTGCATGCCAATGTGGGTGCGGATTTACCCGCCAATTGGGGGATTAAATTCGACCCCACATTTTTTCAGTATTATCTACTCTCTCATAATTGCGGATTTTCAATAAGGACTTACTGCAACTGACTTTAAAATGTTAGAGACGATTTTAATTAAAAAGTCGAAACTCAGCTAAATATCATCGATAATGTCAGGTTGTATAACCAAGGCGTAGAATTTTCATACCTGTAATGAAGCTGGAAAAAATCAAACTTTCGGGTTTTAAGTCTTTTGTTGATACGACGGTAATTCCTATTACCGGTAATTTGACCGCCATTGTCGGGCCCAATGGTTGCGGTAAATCCAACATTATAGATGCAGTGCGTTGGGTAATGGGTGAAAGTTCGGCCAAACATCTGCGCGGCGGCAATATGGCTGATGTGATATTTAATGGCTCATCAGGACGCAAACCAGTCAGTACTGCTTCGGTAGAGCTGGTTTTTGATAATTCCGAAGGCAAGTTGGGCGGCGAATACGCGCAATACGATTCCATCGCCATTAAAAGACAGGTTAGCCGCGACGGCACTTCCCTGTTTTTGCTAAATGGCTCGCGCTGCCGGCGCAAGGATATTACCGACTTGTTTTTGGGTACGGGTTTGGGCTCAAGAAGTTATGCCATTATTGAACAGGGCACTATCTCGCGTATGGTTGAAGCCAAGCCTGAAGAGCTGAGAGTTCATATCGAAGAAGCTGCAGGTATTTCCAAATATAAAGAGCGGCGCAGCGAAACCGAAACAAGGATGAAGCATACACGGGAAAATCTGGAACGGCTGGATGATTTGCGTGAAGAGGTTGACAAACAACTTAAGCATCTGCAAAAACAGGCAGAAAAAGCGGAAAAATACACGGAGCTAAAAAAACAGGAGCGCCAGTTTAAGCTGGAGTTGTTGGCAATGCGCTGGAATACCCATCATCAGGCGGCAAAACAGCTGGAAACAAAACTCCAGGATGTGGCTGCCGAACATAACCGCTTATTTGTTGAATTGCGGGATATTAATAGCGCTATCGAAACAAGGCGCGCAGACCATAAAACCCAGCAACTGCAATTAAACAAGGCACAAGGCGATTATTACACCGTTGTTGCAGAAGTCAGCAGCCTTGAACAAGCGATCAAGCATCATGAAGCGAGTCATGAAGAAACCTCGCTTGAAATCAAGCGTACCCGGCTCCAGACCGAGCAGTCATTAAGCCAGCTTGAGACCGATTTACAGGCCCTGGAAGAAATAAAACAGGCTTTGCTGGAAGCGGAAGAAAACCGGATGATTGCCCAGGAAAAACAGGATGAGATTTTACAGCTTCAGCAGGATACCCAGCAGCAACGGAGTTCCTGGCAGGCAGAATGGGAAGCTTACCGGACAATGAGTTCAAAATACAAAGAGCAGGCTGAGGTGCACCGGGTAAAATCAATACAATTGGAAAACCAGAATCGTCAACTGCAAATTCGCATGGATAAATTACAAAACGAACGCGACGAACTGTCATCAAGCCAACTACAAAGTGACATTGAAACACTGGATGCCGATATAGAAATCATCGGTTTTCAGCGTGATAGTCATCAAGCCCAGCTTGAACAATTACATCATCAGATACGCGAGCAGCGCCAGCAGGTAAAACAACTCCATGATTCCTTGCATACACGACGTTCGGAAAGTCATAGCATAAAAGGTAAAATAACTTCGCTGGAGTTATTGCAACAACATGCTATGGGTAAAGATAATAAAAATTTGGGTACCTGGCTGGAGTCTATGAATTTAGGCGAAAACCTACGTTTAGCTGAATTTCTGGAGGTCGAGTCAGGCTGGGATACGGCCGTTGAAACGGTATTGAGCAACTATTTAGAGGCGATTTGCATGCCGAATGCCGAGCCGGTTATTCCGGGCTTGAGCAGCTTAACAAACGAATCACTAACGCTGTTTGAAACCAGAGCCAAAACAGCTATGGAATACCCCATCGATGATGAGCAAACGGCCCGTCCTGCTTTACTGGATAAAGTCAATGCACCCTGGGATTTAAGCGCCTTATTGACCGGTGTTTATTGCGCCGGTGATAATGATGCTGCCAGAGCATTATCGGCTCGCATAGCTCCTCATGAGTCTGTTGTCACTCCCGATGGCACGTGGTTCGGGCCGGGTTGGTTAAAAATCAGCCATACCAAAGACAGTAAAGCAGGCGTATTACAACGTGAGAAAGAATTGCGCCTGTTAAAGCATCGGCAGGAAGAATTACACCTTGAAATTTCCACATTCGAAGATCAGTTGGCAGCTACTGAAACCGAGTTAAAAGAAGCTGAAATTTTGCGCGAGTCAATTCAGCAGCAGGACAATAGATTGGGTTCCGAGTTATCGCTTAAGAGCGCGGAATTCAGCGCGTATTCTACTCGCTGGGAACATCAGCAACATCGTCTGGAGCAAATTTCCAATGATCTTGAAGAGATCATTCGCGAAACGGGTGAAAATGCCGAGGTTATTGCCGAGTGCAGATTGTTGCAGGAAGAAGCTGAAGAAGTGTTAGCACAGCAAGAGCAAAACAGGCAAAATCTGGAAACATCCAATCAGCTTTTGCAGGCACAGTATGATAATACCGAGCGGGCCGTTAATGAAGCGAGGCAACAGGTTTACAGCTTAAAGGCGCAGATTGAGTCGTTACGCTCTTCTGAAATCTCCACCAGTAAGCAGATTGATCGTCTGCAAACCCAGCATCAACAATCGATTGAACGGATTGCCGATCTGGAAAGAAAACTGCAACAAACCCTTACTCCGCTGGATGAGGAAAAACAGCAGTTGGAGCAACAAATAGTGGGTAAGGATCAACTGGAAGCCATTTTAAAAAAACAACGCCTATTGCAGGAAACCATCGAAGCGGAAATAACGCAATTGTCTGAACAACAGTCTCACGTGCAAAGAGCATTGGACAAACAAAAAGAAGCCCTGGATACTCTTCGTTTTGAATTGCAGGAAAGTAAAGTCCGGCAGCAGACCGTCAATGAACAGCTTAAAGAAATCGATGCGGATGCCGAGCAGGTATTAAAAAACCTCTCCGATCAGGCCGAGGAGCATCGCTGGAAAATTAAGGTTGACGATTTATCGGCACAAATTGAACGCTTGGGCACAATTAACCTGACTGCCATAGAAGAATACAAGTCGCAATCCGAGCGCATGAACTTTCTTAATGAACAACATGCCGACCTGATTGAAGCATTGCAAATCCTGGATCAGGCGATTAGTAAAATTGATAAAGAAAGTAGGCTGCGTTTTAAAGAAACATTCGATAAAATAAACACCGGATTACAAGAGAAGTTCCCAAAATTATTTGGCGGAGGGCAAGCCTATCTGGAATTAACCGAGCAAGACTTGCTGGAATCGGGCGTAAACATTATTGCCAGACCGCCCGGCAAGCGCAACAGCTCCATTCATTTGTTGTCAGGTGGAGAGAAAGCATTAACAGCGGTAGCGCTGGTGTTTTCAATTTTTGAACTCAATCCTGCACCTTTTTGCCTGCTAGATGAGGTCGATGCACCTCTGGATGATGCAAATGTCGGGCGGTTTTCAAAAATGGTAGAAGAGATGTCGGCATCAGTGCAGTTTTTGTATATTTCTCATAACAAGGTTACTATGGAAATTGCAAAACAGCTGGCGGGTGTTACGATGAAAGAACCGGGTGTATCCCGGATGGTCGCAGTTGATATTGAAGAAGCAGTGAGTCTGGCGGAAATCTAATGGATAAAGAACTATTAAGAATTGTAATTATCGCAACGGGCCTGATCATCATCATGTGCATGTTGACATGGAGTTATTTAAAAAATAAAAAATCACAAGAAAACATGGATTTTTATGATGATCCGGAGCTTAAAGATCAAAATAATACCTCGTTAACTATTGATGATGAAGTAAAGGATAATGAGCCAATGGAGGCTGTTGATCATCATTATTATGATAAGGAGGACTCTATTTATGAGCCAGAAGAAGATGACATTGAGCCGCCGCCGCGCGTTTCAGTTCCGGCCATAATCCAATTCAGTCTTATTGCCAAGGCAGACGAAGGTTTTAATGGTATTGATTTGGTTAACGCCTTTGGAATAGTTGGACTTGAATATGGCAACCTGAAAATATATGAGCGCCTGGACGCTAACCGGCTGGTAGATTACGGAGTCGCCTGCATGGTTGAGCCTGGAACGTTTCCGGATACCAACGTGGATACCTTTTATTGTCCGGGACTGGTATTTTTTATGCAGCCGGCTGCATTGGATGATGCGCAAGCCGTTTTTGATGACTATATAGAAACGATTCAGCTGTTAGCGATAGAGTTGGACGGTATTATTCTGGATCATCACAGACAAACACTGACCGATGCAACAATACAATCGCTTCGGCAGAGCTTGTGAAATTACGGGCCGAAGTTCACGTAAAAAACTGAACCTTCCCCATAGGAATCAACTTAAAGCAATAACTATTCAGCGAATCCGAAAACCCACAAATCGCTGAGAAAGTGCCCCCTCTCCTGATGGAGAGGGATTGTTGTGCTTCGCGCTAAATAGTTACAAATTAACTTACATTTTTTATTGATTGAATAGTGGGCTTTCTGCTTAAGTTAATGCGTATTCAAAACCCTGCTCCTTACCCACCTACCCTTTAAACCTTTAATCCTTAAACTAATCCCTTGAACCTCGCCTATAACGAACTCGTTGCCAAAATCAATCAATGGGATCACGAGTATTATGTTCTCGATAATCCTTCGGTTAGCGATGCCGAATACGATCAGGCATTCAGGAAACTGCTGGAGATGGAGGCGGCAAATCCTGAATTAATCACCCCGGAATCACCCTCCCAACGCGTCGGCGCAAAACCGATAGATGAATTTCGCAAGATAGAACATACCGTAAAAATGCTTTCGCTTGCGAATGCATTTTCCCTTGAAGAAACCTACGATTTCTTTGAAAAAGCCGCCAAAGATCTGGACGTCAGCCCGTCGTCACTTGATATTTTCAGCGAACCAAAACTGGATGGTTTAGCGATTTCCATCCATTATGATAACGGCTTATTCAGCTATGCCGCTACGCGCGGCGATGGTCAAACGGGTGAAGATGTGACTCATACGATAAAAACCATCAAATCCGTACCTATCAAACTGGCAACTGGAAACCCGCCGGAAATACTGGAAGTGCGCGGCGAAGTATTTCTGCCCAAAGCGGCTTTTGAAAAACTTAACAGGCTGGCGGTAAAAAACGACAGCAAGGTTTTTGTTAATCCGAGAAATGCCGCCGCCGGCACAATCCGGCAAATGAACCCTAAAATTGCCGCCGAGCGTGATTTGCAATTTATTCCGTATGGCTTAGGCGAATATTCAGGCGAACATCACTTTACCCGGCATTCTGAAATCCTGGATTATCTGCACACAATAGGTTTTAGAAAAAACCCGCATTGCTACGCTTTTTCCGGTAGTTTTGATAAATTTGAAAAAAATTATCAGGTCATGGAAAAGGCGAGAGAAAAACTGCCAATGCAAATTGACGGTATCGTCTACAAGATAGACTCCTTAGAATTGCAAACTTCGTTAGGTTTTATTGCACGCTCCCCAAAATGGGCTGTTGCCAGAAAATTCCCTGCTCAAAATGACGTTACCGAACTGCTAGCTGTCGATTTTCAGGTGGGACGAACCGGTGTTTTAACCCCCGTAGCCCGGTTGGCCCCCGTTTTTGTAGGCGGCGTAACCGTCAGCAATGCAACCTTGCACAACATGGATGAAATCGAACGGCTAGGGCTTTGTATCGGCGATAGCGTCGAAATTCAACGGGCGGGCGATGTCATACCAAAAGTTGTTAAAGTGGTAACGCAAGGCGCACACAGAAGGCCCATCGTCATGCCTGATCGCTGCCCAGTCTGTAATTCCGTCGTCGAAAGAACGGAAGGGCAAGCCGCTTTCCGTTGTACCGGCGGTTTGCTATGCGCCGCTCAAAGTGCCGAGCGCATCAGGCATTATGCGTCGCGTAAATTTATGAATATCACCAATCTGGGCACCAAACTGATTGAGCTGCTCTATAGTAAATGCACACTTAAAACCATTGCCGACATTTATTCTCTCAAGCTCTGCGATATTGCCTCCCTGGAAGGACAAGGTGAGAAAAGCGCCCAAAATGTGCTTGATTCCATTGAAGCTTCAAAAACAACAAAACTGGGTACCTTCCTGGGTGCTTTAGGCATCCATGAAGTCGGTGAAGAAGCCGCAAAAACCATTGCAAAGTATTTTAAAAATCTGGATGCCATTGCCAAAGCCTCTTTTGAAGAACTGATGCAAGTGCCCGATATTGGCCCGGTTACGGCTAACAATGTCGTCAATTTTTTTAAGGATGAAAAAAACCGGGAAATTGTTGCAAAAATTATTGAGGCAGGGGTTAACTGGGAACATGAAGACTATGAACCCGCTAAACTACAAACCCTTGCCGGACAAACCTGGGTTTTAACCGGCGCATTGCAGCACATGACGCGCGATGAAGCTAAAGCGTTTCTTGAAAACTTAGGCGCTAAAGTCGCCGGTTCTGTTTCAAAAAAAACCACTTGTGTCGTTGCTGGCCAGGATGCCGGGTCAAAGCTGGATAAAGCGGAGTCATTGGGGGTTAAGGTGCTGGATGAAGCTGCGTTTTTGGCGGAATTTGACTTGGCAATTAATTAACATTTAAGGTTGTAGCCTTCGTGAAATGTATAATTAAACCAACTTTTACGTAACACAAGGTTCAACATGAAAACGCTGTTATTAGAAACAGATGAAACCATCTATTCGCAAGTAATCAATTTCTTACGGTTATTACCTGAAAAACAATGCCACGTTATTGAAGCACCGCAAGCATTAAAAATTAATGACAAACCGCTCGATATAACCTCTGCATTTGGTTTAATTAAAACGCCGCTAACGGCTACGCTAGCAGAACTTGAATAGGGCGTTAGATTTATTCCGGTCCCCGTCATTTTGTCAAAGGTTATCGTGGTTATGGGAAAATTCCTGTAAGCTGATCCCA
>JBBQCU010000142.1:0-7997 GCA_038319065.1 Methylococcales bacterium | reverse complement strand
TGCGTAGGGAATTTTGGCAAGCCTGGCACTTACAGCAAGAGAGATACGAAAGTCACCGACAATCAGGTCTGGTTTAACCCCGGCAATTAAAGCTAAATCGGCTTCGGTATAAGTTTTTAGCGTCGCATAGTCATATAAAGGGTTGCCTTTTGCTAATGCCTGTTTGAATTGTTCAGTAGAAATGGACTTGAATACATGCAAGGTGTGCTTTGAGGCATTTAAAAATTGTTGATAGATGCTGTCGCAGGCAAAATGAATATCGTAGTCGTTTTTTGAAAGAGCATTACTGAGTTCAAAAGGGCGGGCAAAATGAGCCAATGTGACTGATTCTGATACAAAAAGTATTCTGGGTTTTGTGTGCTGTGCCATGCTTTTTCTCCTCATTGAAGCTATTGGGCGTATTTGATCGGTGAAATTAATGACAAGATTCAACGCCGATCAGCAATTCTAACCGTTAAGATAGATTCGCAGCCAGGAAAGTCTTGGATTTTGGATCTAAATGAGATAAGAACCCTAACCTTTGTTTTTCAGTTTGGA
Source organism: Methylococcales bacterium (assembly GCA_038319065.1). Taxonomy (GTDB): domain Bacteria; phylum Pseudomonadota; class Gammaproteobacteria; order Methylococcales; family Methylomonadaceae; genus Methylobacter_C. Next base: position 7,460 of record JBBQCU010000142.1, on the reverse strand, counting down.
ATGCTGTTATCATTTCATTCCTCCCATACAATGCAACTGTAAAATTTTCTGACAGTCTGGGAACGGACACATGTATTTCGAGCCTTTAATCAAGCGATATGGCACATTAACGATGGACAAAAAGCGTTGATTACCCTGTTTGGCTGCTTTAAATCAGCTCTAATAGGCTGTTTTATCATATATTTTTGGAACTGTAAAAAATCCTGACACCTATTGGTGAGGTTCGCGCAAAACTTATGCATAATACTTTGCTTTTAAAAATATTGATCGGGATTACTGTTTTCGGGTTGACGTTATTTAATCCGGCGTTCGTCAAATTAGTCGGGCTGGTTATGAATTAAAACCAAATAAAGTCTCATCAATATGAAAGAGCAAGAAGGCGTCATAAAATATCAGTTAAAGCACACGCAAAAACCGATCAGTGAGAAGCTTTCATTAAGCGAAATCAATGCGTGGCGCACTGTTATTTTCCGTCTTGGCCTCATTGGACAACAGCCTGATAGATATGACAACCTGGGCTTTGGTAATATCAGTCAACGACTTGATGCTCAAAGCAATCAATTTATTATCAGCGGCAGTCAAACCGGCCATATTGAATATTTAAGTCCGGAACATTATTGCCTTGTCGTTAAAGCAGATCCCCGAAAAAACAGGATTCAATCGTGTGGACTGATCAAACCCTCTTCTGAATCCCTGACTCATGCAAGCATTTACGCGCAGGATAGCGACATACAAGCGGTCATCCATGTGCACAGTCCTGAAATCTGGAACAATACTGCAGCGCTTAATCTGCCTCATATTTCAGCTGAAATTCCCTACGGCACGGTTGCAATGTCAACAGCGGTAGAGCAGTTGTTTCAATCGGGCATGTTACGGCAGACTTGTCTATTTACTATGCTTGGGCATGAGGATGGCGTGGTTGCTTTTGGCAGAAACATGCAGCAGGCAGCATGGGAATTGTTAAAATATTTAGCGCTGGCTATCGGCATTGCGCAGCAATAAATCACTAAAAGAAACTTACGATATTTCATTTCTACCTAATAAAAAACTAGTTTTGCACAGCAAGCTAACTGAGATTTAAAGAATAAATTTGTCACCTTTTACTATTTGTACATAACTTCTCATTATTTCCAGGATTTAGACCTGTCAGGTTTTAAAAACCTGACAGGTCTAGCGAAGATTGCCTGCGCATAATTATAAAGTTACGTTTGTTTGGTTTTTTGTAAAGGACCCTTGAAATATAATTTTTTAACTGCTAAATACAGCATTGAGAAAACATTATTTTTATGGTGTAATGCCAACGTTTTACGTCTTAATGCGCCTCTTGTTTTCGTGTGTTTGACATAAGGGGATGGTTTCGCCGCAACTTGTTTGGAGAGTAGGCTTATCAACTATGCGATTTACTATTAAAAACGGTTTAGACCTACCTATAACGGGGGGTCCTAAACAAATAATTGAGGATGGCAATAAGGTTCATTCCGTTGCGATTCTTGGGATGGATTATGTAGGCATGAAGCCTACCATGATGGTTAGCGAGGGGGATACGGTCAAGCTGGGCCAGATACTCTTTACTGACAAGAAAAATCCTGGTGTCAATTTTACTTCACCTGGTGCGGGTGTCGTTAAATCAATAAATCGTGGCGCTAAACGGGCCTTACAATCTGTTGTTATTGAACTCAAAGGGACTGCTCAGGTATCGTTTCACAAATACAATGAGTCTGAACTTGAAAATCTAACAGCGGAACAGGTTAAAGAAAACCTGTTGGCATCGGGTTTGTGGACCACAATACGGACACGCCCTTATGGCAAAACACCTGCTGTAGACAGTAAACCCAGTTCCATCTTTGTTACGGCGATGGATACCCGGCCTTTAGCGGCAGATCCTGCTGTGGTCATTAGAACGCGTTCCAACGATTTTAATAATGGTTTGGCGGTTATTGCCAAGCTGACTGAAGGTAAAACTTACGTTTGTAAAGCGACAGGCGCTGATATTGCTATTAGTAATGTAGCTGCTGTAGCCGATTTTTCAGGTCCCCATCCAGCCGGCTTGCCAAGCACACATATTCATTTTATTGATCCGGTCAATATCAATAAATGTGTTTGGCATGTGGATTATCAGTCAGTCATGGCAATCGGGGCATTATTCACCAGCGGTAAATTGAATGTTGAAAGAGTAGTTTCACTTGCGGGTCCAGCCGTAAAAAATCCCAGATTAATCCGCACGCGCGTTGGCGCCAATACCAATGATCTGGTTGCTGGTGAGTTGGCAGATGATGTTGAAAGCCGGGTAATTTCAGGTTCTGTATTGTACGGACATACTGCGACTGATTGGGCTTCCTATTTAGGCTGTTACAACAACCAGGTTTCAGCATTGCAAGAAGGCCGTGCCCGGGAATTTTTTGGCTGGATTGTGCCGGGTAAAGACAAATATTCTGCACTTAATGTTTATACATCCAGTGTTGATCGTAAAAATAATCGTCTTTTTCCATTAACGACCGATAAAAACGGCAGTAACAGAGCGATTGTTCCTGTCGGTGTTTATGAAACAGTTATGCCTATGGATATTTTGCCAACACCGTTATTAAAATCATTGGTTGTAGGTGACTCAGATCAGGCTCAATTATTAGGTTGTTTGGAACTTGATGAAGAAGATGTCTCCTTATTTACATTTGTGGATCCAGGTAAACATGACTTCGGTCCTGTGCTGAGAGCGAATTTAACTAAAATCGAGAAGGAAGGATAATGTCGGCTAGAGAAATTTTAGATAGCATTGAGCCGCATTTTACAAAAGGCGGACGATTGGAAAAGTATTACGGTCTCTATGAGATGGTCGATACTTTCATTTATACACCGGCTGATGTAACGCGCGGTTCTACCCATGTTCGTGATGGTAATGACCTGAAGCGAACGATGACTTTTGTGGTAATAGCAACGCTGTTTTGTGTATTGATGGCGATGTATAACACCGGTTATCAGGCTAATTTGGCAATGGAGGCGATGGGACTGGAGAAAATAGATAACTGGCGTAGTGTTCCGATGATGCTGTTCGGGTATAACCCGATGAATCCCTTTTCTAATCTGGTTCATGGCGCCTTGTACTTTTTGCCGATCTACATCATAACATTGGCTGTTGGCGGTATTTGGGAAGTATTATTTGCTACGGTTCGTGGGCATGAAGTCAATGAGGGCTTCTTGGTTTCCTCCATGTTATACACCTTGATTATGCCGCCTGATATTCCTTTATGGCAGGTTGCGTTGGGTATTTCTTTCGGTATCGTTATTGGTAAGGAAGTATTCGGTGGCACAGGTAAAAACTTCCTGAATCCTGCCTTGACCGGACGGGCGTTTTTATATTTTGCTTACCCTGCCTCCATGACCGGAGATTCGGTATGGGTGGCTGTAGATGGCTTTACAAGGGCAACACCTTTAGGCTTGGCGGCAAATGGCGGGCTTGACGCTGTTTATGCGGCTAACTACAGTTGGGCGCAAACTTTATTCGGTTTTGAACCCGGTTGCCTGGGTGAAACATCGACTATAGCGATCTTGATTGGCGCGGCATTTTTGTTGTATACGCGTGTTGCGTCATACCGGATTATTGGCGGCGTTTTTATTGGTATGGTGCTAACCTCATTATTGTTTAATCTCATTGGCAGTGACACGAATCCAATGTTTGCAATACCATGGTACTGGCATTTGACCATGGGTGGCTTTGCCTTTGGCATGGTTTATATGGCTACAGACCCAGTAAGTGCGGCAATGACGGATACCGGTCGTTGGGTATTCGGCGGTTTGGTAGGGCTTATGACCGTTTTGATCAGGGTGGTAAATCCGGCGTTTCCTGAAGGTATTATGCTTGCCATTTTATTTTCAAACATGTTTGCGCCGACAATAGATTACTTCGTCATTCAGGCCAATATCAGAAGAAGGATGAAACGTCATGCTTGATAAAATAATGTCCTGTAAACAAATCGAAGGTATTTGTGCTGCACTTGACAAAAATCAGCAATATCAGAAGTTTAAAGCTTATAGAGACAAAGTTCTTGCTTTAGGTAATGATAGTCTGGAAAAGACTATTGCTATTGCAGTTTCGCTCTGTCTGGTTTGCGCAGTTCTGGTTTCATTTGCAGCGGTTGCTTTAAAGCCGTTACAAATAAATAACAAGGAAGCGGACATGAAGAAGAATATTCTTGATGTTGCCGGTTTGCTGGAAGAAGGCGCAGATATAAATGCGGCATTTGCTGAAAAAATTGAGGCAAAAATAGTTGATCTGGAAACAGGCGACTATGTTGAAAATATCAATGCCAATGAATATGATCAACGTAAAGCTGCAAAAGATCCTGCTCAAAGTGTTGCTATTCCCAAGGAAAAAGATATTGCCCATATCAGGGTAAAAGCCAAATACGCCAAAGTTTTTTTAGTAAAAGAGGGTGGTGCCATAAAGTCTATTATTCTGCCTATGCATGGTTATGGATTATGGTCAACCTTATATGGTTTTCTTTCTGTGGACCCTGATGGACAAACTGTACAAAGTATCAACTTCTACGATCAGGCTGAAACTCCGGGGCTCGGTGGTGAAGTAGTTAATCCTAACTGGCGTGCATTATGGAAAGGCAAGAAAGTTTATGCTGAAACGGATCAGCCTTCTTCAGAGAAAGGCTTGATTACTGAAGCTGATGTCGGCGAACCAGCGTTGAGTTTGATTAAAGGCGTGGTCGATAACACCAAGCCAGGCTCTCAATATCAGGTTGATGGTCTTGCCGGCGCGACTTTGACCAGTACCGGTGTCACTAATCTGGTCAGATACTGGATGAGCAATGAAGGTTTTGCTCCGTATTTAAAAAAAGTAAGAACGGTTAAAGGGGTTAAGTCATGAGTGCAGTTCTAAATGATGAAACAAAAAAGGTATTAGTTACTCCGCTGGTCAATGACAATCCCATTACGTTGCAGGTTTTGGGTATTTGTTCGGCTTTGGCGGTTACTTCACAAATGTCAACATCGCTGATTATGGCGCTTGCGTTGACATTGGTGACTGCGTTCTCGAGTGCGGCAATCAGTGCAATCAGAAACCATATTCCAAGCAGTATCCGGATTATTGTGCAAATGACCATTATTGCTTCATTAGTTATCGTGGTTGATCAAATATTAAAAGCTTTTGCTTATGAAATCAGTAAACAACTATCAGTGTTTGTTGGTTTGATTATCACCAACTGTATCGTTATGGGACGTGCTGAAGGTTATGCGATGAAAAATCCGCCTTTGGAAAGTTTCATGGACGGTATCGGTAATGGTTTGGGTTATAGCTTGATATTGATTATCGTGGCATTTTTCAGGGAGACGTTGGGCTCCGGAAAGTTATTGGGCATCGAAGTCTTCAAACTGACTAAAGATGGCGGTTGGTATGATCCTAATGGCTTGATGTTACTGCCGCCCAGCGCATTCTTTATCATCGGTTTGATTATCTGGGGCGTACGCCAATGGAAACCCAATCAAGTTGAGAAAGTAGAGTTCAAGATTATGTCGATTGCTCATGGTGAAGGAGGGCACCACTAATGGAAGCTTATATCAGTTTATTTGTTAAGGCCGTCTTTATTGAAAACCTCGCACTTTCCTTCTTTTTGGGGATGTGTACTTTTATAGCCGTATCAAAGAAGATTGCCACTGCCATGGGGCTGGGTGTTGCTGTTATGGTGGTGCAAGCTATTACCGTGCCTGCCAACAATGTCGTTTACCATGCCTTATTGAAAGAGGACGCATTGTCCTGGATGGGTATCAAAGGCGTTGATTTAAGCTTTTTAGCGTTGTTAAGCTGTATCGGTATGATAGCCGCATTGGTACAAATTCTTGAAATGATTCTGGATAAATTTTTTCCAGCGTTGTATCACGCTTTAGGCGTGTTCCTTCCTTTGATCACCGTAAACTGCGCGATTCTTGGCGGTAGTTTGTTTATGATTGAACGGGACTATAATTTCGGGGAAAGCGTCACATACGGTGTTGGCAGTGGTCTGGGCTGGGCATTGGCTATTACAGTTATGGCTGGTGTACGCGAAAAACTTAAATACAGCGATATACCCGCCGGCTTACAAGGTCTGGGTATTACTTTTATTACTGCGGGTCTGATGTCGCTTGGCTTCATGGCTTTCTCTGGAATCCAACTTTAAGAAGGTAGCGTAATGCTGGAAATTCTATTAGGGATCATTATTTTCACGGCTTTTGTTATCGCATTGGTATTTGTTATTATCGGTGCTAAAAGCAAATTAGTCGCTGAAGGGAATGTGGAGATCCTGATCAATGATGAAAAGAAAATTCATGTACCTGTGGGGTCAAAACTGTTAACAGCCTTAGCTGATAATGGTTTGTTTGTTTCATCAGCCTGTGGCGGCGGCGGTACCTGCGGTCAGTGCAAAGTCGTAGTACATTCAGGCGGGGGTGAAATTTTACCCACTGAACTGACCCAAATTACTAAACGTGAAGCCGCTCACGGTGAGCGTCTTTCATGTCAGGTATCTGTAAAACACAACATGAGCATAGAAGTCGAAGATGATGTCTTCGGCGTAAAAAAATGGGAATGTACTGTTAAATCAAATCATAACGTTGCAACTTTTATTAAAGAACTGGTACTTGAATTACCGACAGGTGAAGAAATCGACTATCGGGCGGGCGGTTATATTCAGATTGAATGTCCTCCGCATGTTGCCAAATACAGTGATTTCGACGTTGAAGAAAGATTCCGTGATGATTGGGATAAATTCAATTTATGGCGTTATGTTTCTGACGTAAAAGAACCGACATTGCGTGCCTATTCAATGGCAAGTTATCCTGAAGAAAAAGAGATCATGCTGAACGTCCGTATTGCGACACCGCCTCCCGGTGCTCCCGATAGCGTACCGCCAGGAATCATGTCCTCTTACATTTTTAACTTGAAACCCGGCGATAAATGTATTATTTCCGGTCCTTATGGCGAGTTCTACGCTAAAGAAACAGATGCGGAAATGGTCTTTGTTGGTGGAGGTGCCGGTATGGCGCCTATGCGCTCACATATCTTTGATCAGTTGCGCAGGCTGAAGTCTAAACGAAAGATGACTTTCTGGTATGGCGCGCGCAGTAAACGCGAAATGTTCTATGTGGAAGATTTTGATATGCTGGACAAGGAAAATGACAATTTTGATTGGCATGTCGCGTTATCCGATCCATTGCCGGATGATAACTGGGATGGGTATACCGGATTTATTCATAATGTTCTATTTGAAGAATTCATTAAAAAACATCCGGCGCCGGAAGATTGTGAGTACTATATGTGTGGACCTCCAATCATGAATACTTCAGTAATTAACATGTTGCTGGAAAATGGTGTCGAGCCTGAAAACATCATGTTGGATGACTTTGGTGGTTAAGTAATTTTGTTGTGTTCCTATCTCGAACCGGTTATTGTTCGAGATAGATCACTTCAAGATTTTTCTTTG
>JBBQCU010000141.1:0-8024 GCA_038319065.1 Methylococcales bacterium | reverse complement strand
TGTTATTCTCATTAACCAGATGGGGCATTATATCGTCGGCAACGGCGGTAAAAGATTGCGCCCCATGTTACTTTTGCTTGCGGCCAAAGCACTGGGGGGAGTAAACGATAGCCACCTTATACTTGCGGCTGTCATTGAGTTTATTCATACTGCGACATTGCTGCATGATGATGTTGTTGACGAATCGGACCTAAGACGCGGTAAAGAATCTGCCAATGCCGTTTGGGGTAACGCTGCCAGCGTATTAGTGGGCGACTACCTGTATTCCAGCGCCTTTGAAATGATGGTCCGCACTGGCAATATGCGCGTCATGGAAATTCTTTCGAAAACTACAACCGCCATTGCTGAAGGCGAGGTGCTGCAATTATTAAATTGCAATAACCCTGAAACAACAGAAACAAAATATCTCGAAGTTATTGCCAGAAAAACAGCAATTCTGTTCAGTGCCGCAACAAGATTAAGCGCCGTTGTAGCCAGCGCATCTGCCGAGACAGAAGAAAGTCTGGCACAGTACGGACAACATCTCGGCATTGCTTTTCAATTGATTGACGATGCACTCGACTACAAAGCCAGCCAAGAAGACTTGGGCAAAAACCTCGGTGATGACCTAGCCGAAGGAAAACCGACCTTACCCTTGATTTACGCCATTCAAAAAGGCAACGAGAGCGAAGCAAAAATAATTATTGATGCCATTAAAAATGGCAATCGCGATGCCTTCAATGAAGTTTACGCAATCGTGCAAAGCACCCAAGCCATTGAATACACAGTACAACGCGCAGACCAGGAAGCTGAAAAAGCCATCAATTCACTAAACGTCTTGCCGGCTTCCGAATACAAGGAAGCTTTGACTTTATTAGCAAAATTTTCTGTTCAGCGAAATTACTAAGACAAAAATTCAGCATTTAGCCTGAAATTTATCAACCAAGCCAGTAACCCGCTTAACTTTTTGCCTGACCGTACTGGCAAAAACAGACTCATCAGCGACGAGTTTAACTGTTTTCTTTGCTCTGGTTATAGCCGTATACAGCAACTCTTTTGTTAATACCGGATTAATGGTTTGGGGAAGAATGATTAACACTTCTTCAAATTCAGAGCCTTGGCTTTTGTGTATAGTCATCGCAAAAACAGTCTCGCAATGCGGAACACGAGCAGGCACATACTTTTTAACACTGCCATCAGCTCGTTGAAAAAACACCATAAGTTTTCCATCCAGATCTCTATCCGGCATACAAATACCTATATCGCCGTTATAAAGATGCAAGTAAGGATTATTTTGGGTGACCATCACCGGACGGCCTGAATACCAAAACCCCGATAAATTAATGAAATTTTGTCCGGACAACTTTTGTTCAATTTTATAATTAATGTCGGCAACGCTATTTTTCCCCAGCCTGTTCGCACAGAGCACCTGAAAGCGAGCGTGCGCGCGACAAATCTCATCAAATCCGACCCCTTCTTTAATCAACTGCAAATAGCCAGTTTGACGCGTAGCGATATAATCGATTAAATCCTCTTCCAGCACGGCTGTATTTTCATTGCCTTCATGTAAAATCTGCCAGGCGATATCGTCCTGCTGATGATTGACCGCTACCGCCAGCCTTTTTATCGAGTTATCAAAACGGTGTGACTTCTTCAGTTCCAGCGTATGCATTGGCAATGCCACAGTTAAATCAGCTAATACAGCACCCGATTCAACCGAAGCCAACTGATCTTTATCACCCAGTAAAATCAATCGGGATCCAGGCTTTAAAGCATCGAGCAATTTGCTCATCAATGCCAAATCAACCATTGATGCCTCATCAACCACGACCAGGTCATAGACCAATGGTTTATTTGCATCATGTTGAAAATACGGTGATGGCGGCTTTGCTCCTAATAAGCGGTGCAAGGTTGTCACATTCTCCGGAATATGCGGCTTTATCGCTTCAGGACATGGCAGTGCAGCCTTGTTAAAGCCTATAGATTCCTGGAGACGCATGGCCGCTTTTCCGGTAGGCGCCGCCAATGCTATATGTAGCGGTGACTCTGCCAATTCCTGCAACAGTGCCAGAATCTTGACCACTGTTGTAGTTTTACCGGTTCCAGGGCCGCCGGTAATAATACTGAGGGACTGATTGACGGCCATTTTTGCCGCTTCACGCTGCCAGTCAGTCTCACCTGAGAAAACGCCAAAATACTTATCTAACAGCGCCGTAGGGTGGGCAGCAATCTTCTGTCCACACACTGCACTTAATTCGGTCATTGCCTTAATTTGCATTGCCAGACGATATTCATAAAACCAGTAACGATGCAGATACAAACGATCCTGCTCAACAACCAAAGGCAACGACGTGGCTTCGCTTTCCCAAGTTCCAGCCTGGGAAAGCGACGCAGCCAACCCCGACGCAAGTACCAATGCCCTGCCCTGCTCATCCAACCGGATACAACTGTGTCCCTGGCTTTGTTCATAAGACACGGACATTACGATATTTTCAAATGCCTGTTTTTGCATGGGGTCAAACGTTGTACGCTCACTTAGAAAACGGGCGAAAACGGCATCTAACCGGCTAACTGATTTAGCTTCATCTAACATAAGCTTCCACCCAATAAGGCAGCCAAAGCCTCGACTCTCACCAAATCAGGCCTATCCTGATAAACCCCGCTCATAGCTTCATCCTGCTTCATGCCACGCACAAACAAATAGCGTACGCCGCCAAAATGGGTTTCATAGTCATAACCGGTTAAGCGGTGTTGTAAATAGCGATGCAACACCACCGTATAAATCCAGTATTGCAGGCCATAATTATGTTCGCGCATGGCAAGAGTTAAGGTTTCATTTTGATAATCCGGCAAGCTGTTGGTTTTGTAGTCCATGACATAATATAGCCCCTTATATTCACAGATCAGGTCTATAAATCCGGTTAGATAACCGCACATAAACTTGCTGTCCAGGCATTGAAAAGCAGGAGTCTCCCGCAAAATCTGATTGATTTGACCGGCATCCATAGGCTGCATGGATAAATAAAACGGCATTTCCTTCAAACATTTATTTTCCTCTACATTCAACAAGCAAAAAGATGAATCCTCATCAGACAGAGGTGTTAAAACAACGGCTTGCAAAAGTGCATCAATCATGTCCGGCTGCACCGGTTTTAAACCATAACACTGACAGGCTTGATCCCGTTGCAAGGAAATATTCTTTCGCTTTGCCAGATCGCTAAACGCACATTTTTCCAATAACTCATGTACGACATTACCGGTATTGCCCCCCCTGGGTAATTCCATAGCCAAGCTTTCCTTCAATTGCTCCGTAGGAATAACTTGTTTCTCTCTTGCCTTATCTTCGGGTAATTCAGGCGCATCTTGCAGGCTTAATGCAGATAAAGCCGTATAACTGCTCATTTGCCAGCTGGTGTATAACGATCTTCTGCGTTTTTTTGCCTGAAACTCTGTTTGTGCAACTGTTTCTCGTTCCCAATCTGGAGCTTGGGAACGAGGCAAAGCCTCAGCTTGCGAATCAGGCACGTCCAGCAGCCGATATTCAAATGCATGCCCGGCCTGATCTTTAAATGCCTGCAATAGGGCTTGTTGGCGGCAAAAATCTGCGTCTGCAAAATCGAGTAACCAGGCCATAGCCGAATCATTGGGAGTATGTTCGGAACGTACATCAGCCCAGACAATGTAACAACGATACTTGGCCCGGGTAACCGCTACATAAAATATCCGTAAATCTTCCGCAAGCTCTTCTTTTAACGCTTGCACTCGGCGCAGTTCAAAATCTTCCGAACCTAAATCGGCGATCAAGCGTCCGTCGACATGACATATGATTAACTGCTTTTCGCTATATAAACGATTACTGCGCTGCCAGAGACAAGGACAAAATACGACTGAATATTCCATTCCTTTCGATCGATGCATGGTAACAATTTTCACCGCATCGTCATCACTTTCCAGACGCAGCTGCTGATCTTCCGCGCTACTTGCTTTGGTAATGGCGGTTCGTAACCAATCCAGGGTTTTATTGATACCCAAATGCTCATCAATAGCAGCCTGTTGAACCAACTCAATGAGATGATGCAAATTGGTCAACTGCCTTTCAGCCATTACTGTTTTTGAAATGTTTGGCCTGATTTTCTCTTTTGCAAGCATATGTTGCATCATTGCCATCAAACCGGTTTTCTGCCAATCTTGAAAATAGCCTAAAAATCGTGACATCCAGGCATCTAATGTCGTCTCATTATTGCTGAGTTGATAGAGCGCTTGTCCATCGAGACAAAACCAGCCTAATGTCAATGCCTGTTTGAGCAGACCACTATCACCGGGATTCGCTACTGCTTGTAACAATTGATATAAATCAGTGGCCTCCTGCGAGGCAAAAACAGACTCCATGTTGTTTAATACCGAAGGCACGCCTACCAAATGTAAAGCCGCTTGATAATCTCTAGCCTGGGTATTTGTCCTTACCAGAATAGCAATGTCTTTAGGTTGCAGAACTCTATTTGCGGGCTGAAGAATGTAGCCATGCGTCAATAAGTCAACAATTTCCTTGATGACTACATAGCTGATCGCCTCTGAAGCCTTGCCCGCTGTCCAATAACCTGTTCTGCTATCGCTTTCCGGCAGTTGCCAGATCATCATTGGCGCAATTGTCTGACCCTTATTATATATCTCACCGTCAGTTGCTGACCTGGCTGGCTGAACATCTTTAAACGCCAGGTCCTCCAGCAAAAACGCCTGTTCTCTTTGAAATAGCCTATTTACCGCATCGACTAACTGCGGATGTGAACGCCAGTTTTTGCCTAAAGTGAATTGATGATCCGCCTGTTTTTGTGCCTCAAGATAGGAATAAATATCCGCACCCCGGAATTTGTAAATCGCCTGTTTGGGATCACCGATCAGATATAAATACTGGCTGGATGCTGCAAACAACGAAGAAAAGATAAACCAATGACTGTTATCGGTATCCTGAAATTCATCAATCAGTGCGACTTCAAAACGCTGCTGTAATTCAGTTTTCAGCAGCCCCCCGTTTTCACTTTGTAACGCATCAGCCAGCCGGGTGATGAGGTTATCAAACGACATCACATTAAGCTGCTGTAGCCGCTTATCCAACTCAACGCGCAAATTTTCCAGCAGCGCTCTACGAAAAACCAAAGTAATATGTTTGAACGCTTTGGCTAGCGCATCGAAAGCCGCGGTATTTATTGCCAATCCGGCCAAATAGTCAGATTTACGTTGATCGCTGGTTTCGGCTTTACTGGCTCTGAATTTATTACCATGCAATGCCTCTTTTAATCCGTTTCCGGTGAATAGCTCGAAAGCCTCGTTACTTGGAATTTGAACTGTATTGCCCTGCAACCAATTCCTTAATGAATCATATTCCAACTCAAAAGTATCACTATAACTGGTCTTGAGTTTCTGGCAGGTAAAGACATCTCTCACTGATTTTGCGCAATGCTCCAGTTCGGATTTAGCGAAATCAGCCAGTCGTTGCAACTCATTTAACGCAGCATCCAGGCTTTCAAAAGCCGGGTAAACGCTCACCTGACCAGCAATAAAATCAACACTGGCAAGCAACTGATCCGGGGTCTTAAAGTTGGCAGTTAATACAGCGGCTTCCCAGACACTACGGGTATAAATCTGCCGGCGCCAGAAATCATCAACACAAGCCTGTTTAATAAGCGCCAGATTCTCCGTCAATTCAGCATCGAATAATTGTCCGCTTTCCAGCGCATGCTCTCGTAAAACACGCTGACAAAAGCCATGTATGGTAAAAATCCCGGTCCGGTCTATATCCAGCAAGGCCACAACCAGACGTTTTTTGATCAGCCCCGGTTCTATATTGAGATTTTCTAGCCAGTTCAAAACATTGCAATCTATACCGGCTGTGTGCCCATCCAAAGCCCTTTTAGCATCAGCGAGTCTGCTCCAGACACGGTCTTTAAGCTCTTCAGTCGCCGCTTTGGAAAAAGTGACCACCAGTACCTTGTCAATCGTCATGCCATGCTCAACCACAAAACGTAAAACGAGCATTGCAATGGCATAGGTTTTTCCTGTACCGGCACTGGCTTCAATAAGGTTTACACCTTTAAGCAATTGTGTTTGCATCGGATCAAAACCGTTATTTTCCATCGATGAACTCTCCGCTTTTTTGTTACTGCATTGCATTTGCTACCTTGAAAGCACAGTTTCCATTATTCAGGGTGATGCCAGCAACCTCATGACCATTAAATCGTAAATACACGGAGAAATCCGCCCAAGAAAGTGATATATTTTGTAACTACTCAGCGTAATTTTTTCAAAAAATAAAAAATAATGCTTGACACGTTTTTTCGCAAAAAACCGTAATTTTACGCGCTTCATCGAAAGGCTTTAGGCTTGCCATTTATAGCCTCTAGCCTGATCAAGAAAAGCCGGATAGCTTTACAACTACCCCAGACCGCTTACCAATGCCTTTCGTGGCGCTTAGGTCATCCTCGAAGGCAAAATTCGAGTTTTGAAACCGGGCTTATAATAACGCCATTCGAAACGGTTTACGGTATTTATCTTGACAGTCAATGACATTGACGTGAAATCCACGATCAAAACAGCCCAGCAATTGCTTGCTGAAGAAACGCAATTGTCGCCGGCTTTGCGTTCGATACTGGGCGTGCTGATTATGCTGGTGCAGATCATGGCGGGTCGTTTGAACTTGAACAGCCGTAATAGTAGCAAGCCACCCTCATCAAATCGTTTTGGCGATGGAGAAAAAAGTGATAAAGGGGGCTCCGGCAAAAAAACCGGAGGTCAACCGGGGCGCATCGGCACCACGCTGGAAAAGATTGATAATCCCGATGTAATTAAACCCCTGACGGTCGACCGGAGTCTTTTGCCGCCCGGCGACTATACGGTGGTCGGTTTCGACTCTCGCCAAGTCTTTGATATTGACATCCGCCGCGTCGTGATCGAATACCAGGCCGAAATCTTGGAAAATCAGCAGGGGCAACGCTTTACAGCGCCCTTTCCAGCGGGTGTGACTAAAGCCGTTCAGTACGGCAACGGCGTCAAAGCCCAGTCGGTGTATTTGTCTCAGTATCAATTGATTCCCTATAACCGGGTTCGCGAGCATTTTCAGGAGCAACTGGACTTGCCCATCAGCGAGGGGTCGATCTTTACCTATAATCAACAGGCCTATGAACTGCTTGAGCAGTTTGAGCGAAAGCTGATCGTCAAACTACTCCATACACGGGTGATTCATGCCGATGAGACTGGCATCAATATCAATGGCAAAAACCGCTGGTTACACTGCGTGTCCAGTCCGCTGTGGACGTTGTATTATGCGCATGAAAAACGCGGACTGGAGGCAATGGAAAGCTTACCCCTGTTAACACTGTTTTCCGGTATCCTGGTTCACGACCATTGGAAACCGTATTTCAAACTCATTTGTCAGCATGCCTTATGCAATGCCCACCACTTACGGGAATTGGCTTTTGCCCATGAAGAAGAGGGACAGGTCTGGGCAAAATTGATGATCGATCTATTAGAACGCATTCTGGATGACGTCTATTCACAGGGCGGAATGTTACCTGAGGATCAAGCCGTTCAATACCGCGAACAATACCGGGCGATACTGAAGCAGGCAGAGTTGGAATGCCCACCACCTCCAGAGCCGGAAGGAAAAGACCGCAAAAAGAGGGGGCGCACCAAACGGAGCAAATCCCGAAATTTACTGGAACGCTTGCGCAATTTTGAGCAAGAAACGCTACGCTTCATGACCGACGAGGAGGTCGCCTTTACCAATAATCAGGGGGAAAATGATATTCGCATGACCAAGTTGCATCAGAAAATTTCCGGTTGCTTCCGGTCTATGGAAGGGGCGAAAATCTTTTGCCGTGTGCGTAGTTATTTATCGACTTGCCGTAAAAATGAGGTCTCCGCCACCGATGCCCTGACTATGCTTTTTGAAGGCAGATTGCCAGACTTTATTCTTTAACTGCATGAGCGCGTGTATCATGCCAAACCAATACCATAATTTGGGATGGTTGTTAATTACGCTGAGTAATTAC